>MWCV01000005.1 GCA_002070215.1 Chloroflexi bacterium ADurb.Bin180
CCCCGCCGTGGCGGGTGAGTACTGCGTGGCGAATCGCGCGAAGGTGGTGCAGCGACTCGAACTCGTAATAGGATACGCCTCCAGACTGGCAACGGATCACGCGGCGGGCCACCTCTCCAGTATCGTCTGGCGCAGGTCATCGCGCTCTTCCGGGGAGACAAAGGCACTGGCCGCAGCATCGAGAGTCGTCTGCAGGAAGCGGTCGAGCCCCCAGCCAAACTGCTGTGCCAGACTGGCGAACTCGCGGGTGAGATTGGTGTTGGACGTCGTACGGCCATCGGTATTGACCGTCACCGGCAGGCCACTGCGCAGGTAGCGGTCAATGGGGTGATCGGCCAGGGACCTGACCGCTCTGGTTTGAACGTTGCTCGTGGGGCACATCTCGAGGGTGATGTGCCGGACGCGCACCGGTGCAAAGAGCGACGGGTCCTGCTGCAGGTTGACGCCATGGCCAATGCGCTGAGCTTCGAGGAGTTCGATGGCTTCGCGGACGCTTTCGGCTCCGGCCGCCTCACCGGCGTGCACCGTGCGCGGCATGCCGACGCCCCGCGCCAAGCGGAACGCAGTCTGGTGAGGGAAACCGCCGTACCTGGCTTCGTCAGCGGCCAGATCCAGACCAATGACCTTGCCCGGTGCCCAGTTGGCGATGGCGTACTGGGCTACCTCGTGACTGAGGTGCGATGGGTCATGGCGCAGACAGCAGATGATCTGGCCTGTGCGCACGCCGTAATCCTCCCTGGCCGCCCGCAGGCCTGACGCCACGGCATCGATCACTTGCTGCATCGAAAGCCCGCCACGAATGCAGAGCTGGGGAGCGTAGCGAATCTCGGCATAGACCATTCTCTCCGCCGCCATGTCTTCCACTAGCTCGTAGGCGACGCGTTCAAGGGCCTCCGCCGTTTGGAGCACCTGGAGGGCAAGGTCGACCCGGGTCAGATAGTCCGCCAGGTTATTGCAGATGGGCGGTGCGATGAGGGCCGAGTCCAGGTCGTCGGGAATGGCAATGCCCTGTCTGCGACCGAGGTCCCCCACGGTTGATGGCCGAACCGACGTATCCAAATGAACGTGCAGTTCCACCTTGGGCAGACGCCGCAGCGTTTCAAGAGGAATGGGATCAGTCAAGACCATGGTTCTCCTCTCTGGCTACTCTCATGGCCTGGTTGAGGCGGATGTGCGCCCACGGCAGACACTCGTCGGCCGAGAACGCCCGGGTGTAGTCCGCATCGGCCAGCCGGTGCGCCGCCATGGCACGCTTCCACTCGCCAAGCGAAGGCTCTCGCAGGTCGGCGAGCACCGCCCCAAGCTGCCTGTCTCCTCGCGCGAGGACCGCCTGCACCACTGACCAGGGGATGCCATCGGCCGACAGGCGAACGCCGCGCAATTGCAGCAACGCGCGCAGGCGTTTCAGGCGACGTCTCAGTGTGTCCTCAGTAGCCATGGCAGAGCGTTCGAATGGCGTGTGCGCCTTGGGAACGAAGGCAGCGACGCTTGCCGACAACCGCCCGCGATAGCTCGTGGCGACCGCATCTAGCGTCGCCGCAATCGCCTCGATGTCGTCTTCTTCCTCCGTCGGCAGGCCGATCATAAAGTAGAGCTTGAGCTCTGGGAAGCCATAGCGCGTAGCTGCTTCGGCAGCGTTCTGGATATCGGCCGCCGTGATGCCTTTGCGAATGTGGGTGCGCAGGCGTTCCGACCCGGCCTCTGGGGCCAGGGTCAAAGTCCTCGTTCGGCTGGCTGCCAGTGCCTCCAGCAGCGCAGTGGGCAGGGGATCGACTCGCAGCGACGAGACGGCTACCTGCATCTCGAGCTCGGCCAGTCCGCGAAGGAGCTCATCGAGCCGGGAATAGTCCGAGACGGCGGCGCTAACCAGCCCGACCTTGCTGCGCTGTCCGCGAGCCTGTCTGGCCTGGTCGAGCAGCACCGCGGGGCTGCGCTCACGGCGCGGCCGATAGACACACCCGGCAAGACAAAAGCGGCAGCCATGACCGCAACCGCGGGCGATCTCCATCAAATGCATATCACCGAACTCGGTGTGGTCCGTGTAGATGACGGTCTCCGTGAGGTTGGCGTCGAGGTTGGAGCAGACCTGGCGCTCAACGAACCTGGAACGCCCGGGAACATAGATCCCAGGAATGGCAGCCAACGCGTCCAGCACCTGTTCGCGGCGCTCGGACAAGAGCAGTCGCAGTGCGTCCAGCAAGCGGTCCAGCACGGGCTCGACTTCGCCGATGACAAAGGCATCGCAGACGTCGGCCAGGGGCTCTGGATTGGCGGTGACGGCAGGACCGCCGGCCAACACCAGGGGATCACCATCGCCCCGCTCTCTGGCCAGCACAGGCAGGCCAGCGCGTCGGAGCAGGGTCGTCCAGTTGAGGTAGTCCAGTTCAAACGAGAAACTGACCGCCAGGACCGAGAAATCGCCCAGCTCGTGCTGGCTCTCCAGCGAAAGCGGAGCATCGCCGGTCTCGACCGATCGCAGTCCGCAGAATACGCGCTCGCAGACCACGTCTGGCGCACGGTTGAAGGCAGCATAGAGGGTGTGCAGAGCCAGACTGGACATACCCACACGGTAGGTGTTGGGATAGACCAGGGCAATGGGCAGACGCCCGCCCCAGTCTCTGACAACAGAGCCCTGCTCTCCAGCGAGCACTCGTCTTGCAGCGGCAATGGCTGACCATTTCATCGCACTAGTAGTCAAAGAGCGGCTGCATCGTCTCGCCTTCGTGGATTCGTCGCACCGCATCGGCAAAGAGCGGTGCAACGGAGAGGACCTGCATGGTCGGAAGCCGCTTCTCGGGAGGAATGGGCACGGTATTGGTCGTGACGATGGCCTTGACTTCGGGCAACGCCTTCAGGTTCTCTATCGCCGGGCCGCAGAAGATGCCGTGAGTGCACACGAGCGTACACTCTGTCACTCCGTGTTGTCGCAGTTGCTTGACCGCCTGCACCATGGATGTTCCCACGGCGATCTCGTCATCAACAAGAATGGCCCGGTGGCCTCTGATCTCGCCGATCACGCCATCGATCACCACGGTGGAATCATCGACTCGTTTCTTGCTCACCGCGGCGATGGGCAGTTTGAGCTGACGGGCCATCTCCGCTCCGCGCTTGGCGTGGCCTATGTCCGGAGTAACAATGGTAGTGTCGCTCAGGTCCTGGTGTCTGAAGTAGTGGACGAACACAGGCATCGAGCTGAGGTGGTCGGTTGGAACGCTAAAAAAGCCATGGACCTGAGGAGAGTGAAGGGTCATCGTCAGCACACGCTGCGCGCCGGCCGTTTGCAGCAGGTCGGCCACGAGTCGACCGGCGATGGAGATGCGCGGCTCATCCTTCTTGTCCGAACGGCTGTAAGAGTAGTAGGGGATGACCGCGGTGACTCGCCTGGCCGAGGCCAGGTGCGCTGCGTCGAGCATCATCAGCAGCTCCAGCACCTTGTCGCTGACTGGCGCCGGGTAGAAGGGCTGCACGATAAAGACATCCTTCTCGCGCACCGTTTCCTGAAGTTGGACGTACAGATTGTCGTTCATAAAGTGCTTGGTGACGGACGGGCTGAGCCGTACCCCGCGTAGGGCGCAGATCTCACGCGCCAGGTCAGGATGGGCGCTCCCGCTGAACACACACAGTTGATCTTTCATCCGTCCTCCAATCTGACCCCCGTGCGGTCGACCACTATCCGGTGGGCCGAAGCATCGGCACAATGAACTCGAACAGACACAGCCAATCCAGAACCAGGAACATCAAGTAGACCACACCGGCCGCGGCCCAGCGCCAGTGTTGCCGCGAACGCGACCAGAGCAGCACGAGGAGGGACGCCAGGCCCAGAGTGGCAACCGTCCACTCGGCCGGATCGCCCAATACCACGCTGCCCACGCCAACCAGCCCGGCGGCGAGCATCAGGAGCGACGCCACAACGGTGCCCACGCGCCGCCGCGAGAGCTCGGCCAATCCGGCCGCTGCGACAGCGGCCAGTGCAGGCAAGGCAGGGTAAAGGTATCGGCCCTGGTGCTGCACGAACTTCAAGTTGTATCCCAGGTAGGTAGCCACTGAGGCGCCCAGCAGCAAGAGCAGCAGGAGGAGCACCCCCATACGGTCCCAGGCCAGCGCCCTGCGCTGCAACCAGAGGCGAGCGCCGGCCAGGACGCCACCCATCACGATGAGCGCCGTGAACAATGCCAGGGCGCGATAGAGCCGCACGTCGATCAGCACGCCCATCCAGCCGAACTGACCCCAGAATGAATGGAAGGTGGTCAGAACGAAACGCTGCAAGAACGCCAGGGGGCCAATCTGGGCCAGCAAGTCGACCGTGCGCAGTTGCCCGGTGACGATGCTATCGTGGCGCGCCCAGCCTAGCGGATCGCCCCAGCCGTACACGGCGATGTTGCGGGCAAAGAACGGCAGCGCGATCAACAGGGCGAGCAACACCGCAGGCACCCCAAAGCGCAGCAGGTTCTGAAAGCGCTCTTGAACCCGCCCGGATGACCCGTGAAGGAAAGGCGCGGCAAGGGTCAACAGGCCTGCCTGGAGGTACACGGTCGTCTTGGTGAGCAACACCAGACCCAGCAGCGCACCGGAAATGAGCACGCTCCTGCGACCTGGGCCGCTCCGTACCACTTGCAGCGCTTGCCACAGCACCAGGAGCAAGAGCAGCTCGGCCAGACCATCGTTGTTCACCGCCGCCGTCATGGCCAGGCGCATGGGCAGCACCGCCACGAGCCCGCAGCTAATCAGTGGCAGGCTGCGCGAGCGGGGAAAAACCTGGCGCAGAACCTGGAACAAGACCACCAGGTAAGCCGCGCCAAGCGCGACGGAGAAGAGACGGAGCCACAGCAGCTGCTGCCCGCCGGCCCAGTAGACTACCGCTGCCAGAACGTAGTAGAGCGGCGGCTGATGCGACTCGTAGCGCAGGGGTGAGATCGAAAGCGAGGGAGCGAAACGGCTGGACTTGAGCTGCTCCAGGTACTCATGAGGGTAGTCGCCGGCCTGGAGCACGGGCAGGCGGTGGTTTTCGGCCAAGTAGGTCACATAGTTGTAATGAGCCGGCTCATCCGGTGCCTGCCAGTTGGGGGTCCAGCGCGCGTAGAGCCAACCCAGCACGAGGTAACAGCCAACAATGGCCCCCAGAAACCAACGCTGCGACTTGCGGTAGTTGGTCATGGCCGTCCTCGTTGCCGCTGTCACTTCTGCGGATAGCGCCCGCGGAGGTCGTTCCAGCGGACGAGGAGCACGTCGCGCAGGTTTCGCCACGAGTCCTTGAGTGGATTGACCTTGCTTTCGCTGCCATAGTACCAGGCCACGGGGGCCTCAGCGATGCGATAGCCCCATTTCCGCGCCAGGAACAGAACCTCGACGTCAAACCCGGTGAGCAGGGCGCCCCTGACTGTGCCGGCCTGATCGCCGTACAGGCGCATCCTGCTGAACAAGTCGCGCGCCGCCTCACGCCGAAAGCACTTGAAGCCGCACTGCGTGTCGTGGATGCCCGGCAGCGCAACGATGCGTACGATCAGGTTGAACACGCGGCCCATCACGTGGCGGTGCCAGGGCTCTCCGATGCGTCGAGCCCCCGCGCCCTCACGAGAGGCGATGGCCACATCGGCGCCAGCTTCGAGCAGAGCCAGCAGCTGGTCGAGTTCGGTGATCGGCGTAGCGCCATCGGCGTCAGTGAAGAGGACATAACGTCCCTCTGCGGCCAGCATTCCGGTTCGCACGGCATAGGCTTTGCCACGGTGTTCATTCTTGATCAGTCGGATAGAGGGGTCCTGGCGCATGGCCTGCTCGACCAGAGCGGCTGTGTCGTCAGAGCTCCCGTCGTCGACCACTACCACCTCGGCCGAATAGGGACGCGAACGCAGAAACTCCCCTACGCGACGCAGCGTGTCGGGGAGCCGCTTCTGCTCGTTGTAGCAGGGCAGCACAATGCTCAGGTACAGGTCACCTTGCGGAGTAGCGATGGTGGATTCTCCTGGATGCTGTGGGGCTACAGCGACGACGCTGTGCATCCCCCAAAAAGGTTAAGCCTGATGATACTCCGAGGGGCGCAGCTAGTCAATCGGCTGGAGAAGGCCTTCGATGCGGTCGATGGCTGACTTCCTGGAAGCCTGGATCAGGCGTCGCTGCCGGATGAGCCTCGGCCAATTGAGCAGGCCGGCCAGTTGTCCTCTCAGGCGGGCTCTTGCCGCCGCTCCGCGCCAGGCTTTGAGGGCCTCAGACGAGATCTTGAGCTGAGCCGCGAGGATTGCCGAGCCATGCTTGCGCAGCAGCTCCCCCGGCAGGTCCTTGAGCAGGACAAAGATGGTATTGCGGCCGGTGTAGTAGCTGGCCAGCACACCCCCTCCGCTAGCACCGAGATGGTGGTAAGCCACGGCGCCGGGCACATAGCGCGCGGACCAGCCAGCCAATTGGTGACGCCAGCCCAGGTCCACGTCCTCGCAGTACATAAAAAAGCCTTCGTCCAGCAGGCCGACCTGGTCGAGCATCGTACGACGGTAGACTGCCGCACCGCCGCAGGCCGCAAAGACCTCGGCGGGGGCGTCGAACTGCCCTTCATCCTTCTGCCAGACGCCACGATTGACGGGGATGCCGTCCACACGAAAGGCGTCGCCGGCCGAATGAAAGTGGTCGCGCCGGTCGTAGAGCATGATCTTGGTGGCGAAGGATCCGCTGGCAGGGAAGGCCTGCGCCTCCTCCAGGATGGCCTGCGACCAGGTCGGCTCCAGCACGACATCCTGATTCACCACGGCGACCAGACTGCCTGATGCGACCCTGATGCCCTCATTCGTGGCGCCGGTGTAGCCACGGTTGGCCTTCATACGGACCAGTCGTACCGCGGGGTAATCGCGCTCAACGAGGTCGGGGGTGCCGTCGGTGGAGGCGCTGTCGGCCACGATGACCTCCAGGAGGGGCTGCGCCTGCTGATAGAGCGTGTCAAGGCATTCCGGCACCAGCGACACGCCATTCCAGGTCGGAATGACCACCGAGAGGGACTCAATCCCCACGGAAATAGTCCTCCAGTGCGTCCCTCCACGGCCGAAAAACGATGCCCAGTTGAGTGGCCCCGTTAAAGTTGCGCAGCTCTGACCGGGCCGGCACTTTGGCGGCGCGGGCAAAGCCCTGCGTCGGCTGCACGCGGTTGGGGTCCAGGCCCGCCAGCTCGAGGATGGCTCTGGCCCACTCGAAGCGTGAGCAAACCCCGCTATTGGTGAAATGGTAGATGCCAAACAGCCCGCTCGGAATGAGCCGGGCGATAGCTTCAGCCAGGTCCGGCGCGTAGGTAGGCGAACCCACCTCATCGGTGACGAACTGCAGTCGTTCCCGCTCGTCTGCCAGGCGCAGCACGCTCTTGACAAAGTTCTTGCCCTGCCGGCTGTAAAGCCAAGCGGTGCGCACAATGTAGCAACGCTGGAGGAGCGTGCTGGCAATCTGCTCGCCGGCGAGCTTGGACCTGGCGTAGGTGCTCTGTGGATTGGGCGGGTCCCACTCCCAGTACGGCTCGTTCTTGCATCCATCAAAGACATAGTCGGTGCTGACGTGGACCATAGCCGCTCCGCACTCCTGGCAGGCGACGGCGACGTTCTGGGTGCCAAGTGCATTGACGCGGTACGCCGAGACAGGGTCGGACTCGCACGCATCAACATTGGTGAAAGCCGCCGCGTGAACGACGACCTCCGGTCGAAAGCTGGTGATGGCCTCACGAGTCTGGCGGTGATTGCCGATGTCGTACTGTGGCAGGTCCAGCAGCAGCAGCTCGTGGCCGGTCAGCCGCCCTTGAAGGGCGAGGCCAAGCTGCCCCGCGCTCCCGGTGATAGCGACCTTCATCTAAGCCTCCTGAAGCGAGTTTGACGACGAGCGACCTCGCGGTTGCCTGCGCCGCGCCAGGCACTTGCTGACCGCCCAGTGCAACAGAACAGCCGGGAGCGGCAGCAACACCCCGACGAAGGCAAACCACATTGCTTGCACCAGCAGAGAGTAGTGCAGGAACGCCGCAGTCAGGTTCGGAATGTACCAGGTGAAGCGTTCTCCGTTCCAGACAAAACACAAGGCGACTCCGCCGGCGATCAGAACTAGGGTGATCAGTGCCAGCGCCAGCACCTGTTTCGCTACCTGGAAGAGGTCCTTCTCGCGCCGCAGGCCCCAGATGATGAGCAGCGCACCAACGCCGAGCGCCACTGCTGCATTGGCCAAAGTCGGAGCCAGTTGCGCGGCCAGCTCGCCGGGGGCAGTCTGACTAAAGCTGTAGCTTCCACCCGGCCACAGGTAGAGCAGATGGTAGAGCTCTACGCTGACCACAGCGCAGAGCACCAGCCACAGGACACGCAGACTGCGCTTGAGCCAGAAGACGAGTGCCGGAACGCCAAGAACCGCCAGAAGAATCGGCAGACGCGCCTGCCGCTCTGCGTTGAGCCGGGCGGCACGGCCGCGCACGATCTCAAGGTCCGCCTGCTGCACCGACAGACCGGCCAGCTCGGCCGCACTGGTCAGATTGCCCACGAGCAGCGAACTCTGCGCAGTGAGCAGGTCGCCTTGGGCGCTCTTACTGATGGCGCCTCGGCCGATGCTGGCGAGGTAGGTGTTGCCAATTCGCAGCCGCTGAGCGGCCAGAGCGAGCATTTTGGTTGCTGCATCATGGTCAGTCATGCGCAGCATCGTGGTGGAAATCTGGCCCAGGGCCTGGGCAGGAATGGGCGCGCCCAGGATTGCCGAGATCAGGGGCGCCACATCCATCGCACCGGTGGCACGGTACGCTCCGGGCGTCACCCCTCGGCCTACCATCACGAAGGGGGCCAGGCGAGGGGGCACTTCGGCCCCGCCGAAGGTGCCGCGCTCCAGCATGCCGTGGCTGGACAGCACAAGCAAGACGCTTTTGCCCAGATCCATCGTCGAAGCGATTCGGGACAGGTATCCGTCGCAGCGCAGGGCGGCGGCCGCATACTGTTCGCTCGTCGGGCCAAACTGGGCTCCGACCGACTCGAGCTGACTGAACTGAATCAGGAGGAGATTAGGCTGGAACTCGCGGAGAAAGACACAGGCCTTTTCCGCAACCTCCCCGTCGCCGTCGTCGGCGGTAGACTCTACATAAGCATGCACATAGAGGTCGGAAGGCGGGATGAGCCTTCCCCACGCGCTCAGACCCACTACGCCGGTAGTCAGCGAATCGCGGCTGGCGGCCGCAAAGATGGTATCGAGCCTGATTGGTTGGATCAACCCGGTAGGACGGTCAACCAGCGGCGCATCGTTGGTCTCGGGCCCTGAACCGGTCACAATGGTCGTCCAGGCGGTTTGGGTCGTCGAGGGCGGAGGGTACACGAGCAGCGCTGCTGCACCTGAGCGGCGTAGCGAGCTCAGTGTGGGCATCTGCTGGGAGGTATCGTAGCGCAGGCCGTCGATCACCACCAGCACCACTTGAGCCGCCAAGGGGTTGGTGGCCTCCCGGGTAGGAGGTGGAGAGCCCTTGACTGGAGAGCGGTAGGCGTACATGGAGAGGACCAGTGTATCAGCCAGGCGGTTGGCACCAACGGCGGCCAACAGCAATGCCACGATCATCAGCACCAGGAGGGCGGTCTTGCTCATTTCGAGCCCGGAGTGAAACCCAGCCACTAGACGCGAAGGTTGAGCGCGGAAGGCAGGATGCGGAAGGTCGCAGGAGCTTCACCAACAACCTCGCCTTCGGCCTGGATGAACATTCGTTGTCTGGACTCGACCGAGATCTCGGCAGCCTGAAAGTGCTGCACCTTGGGATGTGACAGGTGAGTACCCTTGTAGACCCGAGACACGTTGGCCAGAAACTCGAGGTTGTTCAGATCCTTCAGAATCACCACGTCAAAGATGCCATCGTCTGGCACGGCGGGGGGACAAATCCACATCCCACCACCAAAGTACTGGCCATTGCAAACCACCACCGAGTTGTAGGTGCCGCTCTGGCTCTGGCCGTCAAACTTGAGCACTACATCCTTGTTTCGATAGGCAAACAGCGTGAACACCAGGCTCGACAGGTAAGGGATCGTTCCGCCGATGGCCTTGCTGCTGCGGTTCACGCGGTCACACACCTCGCCATCAAAGCCCAGCCCGGCAACGTTGACAAAGTACCGCCGATGGGGATTGCCAGCCCGCTGACAGTGGAGCTCACCGATGTCCAGGCGTCGAACGTGGCCCCCGGCCACCCCCCGAGCGGCCTGGACAGGATCTCTTGGCACGCCCAGGATGCGGACTAGGTCACAGCCCGTTCCGCCAGTCACAATGCTGAGCGACACCGCTGGGTCGATCGTGCCATCGACGACCAGGCCGTTGAGTACCTCATGGACGGTGCCGTCGCCCCCCACAGCGACAAAGTGCCGAAAGCCCTGGTCAAGGGCACGACGCGCGATCTCAGCGGCATGCCAGGGACGTTCGGTCAACTCGGCGCTGAACTCGAGCCCGGATTCGCGAAGAACCTGCTGGAGCTCGGGCCACAGGCGTCTCACTCGCCCCCCGGAGCCGACCGGGTTGACGATGACTTTGGACTCTTGGCCAGCCATGATCGGTTCCCTTCTGCCTGGCAGTCTAGCGGAGCTCGCCGCCTTGAGCGAGCGATGCCGCCTCGATTGAACAATGCACGACAAACGAGTAGGTGCCTGCCGCGGGTCCATCAACGGCCAGGAAGTAGGTTCCCGCAGGCAGTCGTTCCACTCTGGTGGCAAGCCCTCTGCCGGCCATCCCCAGGCATTGCGCCGGGTCTCCGTGTTGGAAGAGGAAGAGCCGCAGATCCGCGTCAGCGCCCAGGCTAAGATCCAGAGTAGTAGAGCTGGCTTCGAGGGTGAGGCGATACAGGACCTCGGGCCCAACCATGCCTGAGGCGCAGGTCCCGTAGCTGGAAAAGACGGATGGTTGCCCGACAGTCGAGCCAGAATAGCGCGTGCCGCAGGCAATCGGGGTTGCGCTGAGTGCCGGCGTTGCGGTAGCAGTCGGGCTGGCTGTGGGGGTCCGCGTTGCGGTAGCCGTGGCTGACGGCATCGGCCCACGGTACCCGCCCTGCAAAAGCGGCAGATAGAGCCTCTTCAGGCCAACGGGCAGAGTGGCCGTCGGGGTCTGCGTTGCCGTGCGGGTCGGGCTCAACGTGGGGGTAGCAGTGGCGGTCGCCGAAGCAACAGTGGTTAGAGTAGGCGTCGGCGAAGGAGTGTTCGTATGAACTGACGTCGGCGTCTCAGTAGCCAATGTCGCTGTCGCCGTCGCGGTAGGCGTGGCAGTGAGCGTTGGCGCCGTGGTCTGGGTTGCAGTGGCCGTCGGCGTCGCGGTAGACGTCGCTGTCGGTGACGATGTCTCCGTCGCTACCAGGGTCTGCGTTGCCGTTGGCGTGGCGCTCTGAGTGGAGGTAGGGGTCGGCGTAGCGGTGCTCGTCGCCGTCGCACTCGGTGTGGGCGAAAGCGTGGGCGTTACTGTGGGCGGTGCGAGCGAAACGCACTGGAGCGTGAGCGTGAACGCGCCGCTTTCGAGGCCGTCGACCACCAGGTAGTAGGCTCCCGGGGCCAGTTCCGCAGCGATGTCGGCCCCGATGGACAGGCAGTTCTCAAGATTCGTCTCAGGCAGCAGGAACAGGGCCAGGTCAGCGGTGGTACTCAGGCGCGCGGTGACGCTGACCGGCTGTTGCACCTCCAGGCGGTAAGCCACTTCCGGTCCGGTGAAGCCGTCACCGCACACGCCATAGGACGCCACCCGGTTCTGATAGCCAGCGGTATTGGCCGAGACACTATCGCCACAGGCGATGGGCAGTGGATTGTCAAAGCTCCCTGGCCTGGATTGGCCAGTGATCGAGACAGTCCCGTTCTGTACTCCGCCCAGAATGGAGCTGCCGCCGTAAGTGACCTCGGTCTTGAAGGGCAACTGAATGCCGAAAGTGAGTGGCGTTGACCCACCAGCCGTGCCCCACAGGGCCTTGAAACGGATCGTCGCCAGGGTGAATGTGCCGCTCGGGCGTGGTTCCTCGGGGTCATAGATGCCCGCCGCGAAATGAATCCGGCTGGGGCTGGTATCCGTATAGACGCGGTTACGCAGAACCTGACTGAGCAGGCCGCTGGACTGGATTCGATTGGTGGGGTTACCCAGCGAGTCCACCACCTGCAGAAAAGTCGGGTCGAAGTAGACGTGAACTTCGGCGCCGTCGACCAGGTCCGGTCCCGCCGCAATCTGAATGTTCACGGTAAAGATGTCGCCTCTGGCCACCGTGGGGGTCAGGGGGTTAAGGGTGACGTAGGCCAGGTCAGCCAGTTGGTCCGTCGTGCGCAGCCGGATTCCCACGTCGGCATTGGCCGCTCCAGCGTCATCCCACAACCAGGGGGCGCCCGACGGGTTGATGAAGGTCCGCTGGAGTTCGGGTGCGCCGTGGCTGTCCACGGCGATGGGATAGTTGTAGGCATAGTTAGTCAGCTTGACGACGACAAAGACGTCGTTTGCCTCCTGGAGAGAAAGAGCCGGATGGATGGCGACGGAGTGATAGCCGGCCTCATTGAAGGCCAGGTTCTCACGGGAGTAGAGCAGGCCGCTCGGCGCAATGCCGTCAAAGCTGTCGTAGATGTACAGGTCGACATCCGTGGTCGTATCGGTGGTCCAGAACTCGATGTTCGTAGCCCAGCTGCTCGAAGTAGGTGTGAACCGGACCAAGCCCCAGGCCGTGGTGGTGCCATAACCCCAGGATTCGTTCCAGCCGGCCTCATCGTAATAGAGCAGACCGCCCTGGTCATCGTGTGGCTGCCACGATTGCACATAGGACGAGTACATGCCGATGCTGGCCGAGCCGTAGGCGATGGTGAAGTAGCCACCCTCAGTGCCATAGCCGCAGGGTCCGCCCCAGTAGCTGCCCCAGCTATTGCGGACAATCCACCCACCGGTGCCGCCCTCATGAACCAGGGCATCATCCCATCCCACGATGACCACGTTGCTGTTCGGTGCCTCCGACCCGGGATGATAGAGAGTGTAAGAGCCGTCGTATGACGCAAACTCGGCATCCCAGGCGTCGCCATTGCCGGTATAGAGAGTGGTGGCGATTGGCCCATAGTTCTGCAGGTACAGCTTGAGCAGGTTGGTATCCGGAACGGTATTGCCGTTCAGCAGGCTCCAGTCAAGCAGAGTCTGCCGTGCCGGACAGGCGGTGTTGCAGGCGGTGTCCATATCCGTGTAGGGGTCGCAGCTTTCATCAACAGTGCCCCTCTGAGTGAACAGGTTGGCGGCCATGATCGGGTCGCCGCCCAGACAGCTACCAGACCCCATATAGTTGCCATTGACGGCTTCCCAATTGCATTCCTTGACGTTGTTTTCGGACAGGTCGTGAGGCCCAGCGCCGTCGATCAAGAGTCGTGACTCAAAGCTGGCCACAGAGGCAAAGGCGTAGGAGGAGGCGCAAGCCTGCTGATCCCTGATCAGCGGCACCTTCCCGTATTCGCGCCAATCCCAGCGGCTCTGCAGGGCATTCGCCTGGCCAGAAGGCATCTTGCCACTGGGTCTCAGATAGCTCAGGTCGAGCGAGGGTGGACGGAATCCCTTTCTGGGAGAGGTAGCGGCGCTGACTGAAGCCACTGTAGGCGCTACCTGTATCGCAAGTTCCGCGGGGCCCGCATCGTCGGGCAACTGCACTGTCTCAGGAGACCGGGCCGTTACAGGGAAGAGCACAACAACGACCAGTAGAATACAAGAAAGCAAAGCCAGGGTCAGCGCACGTGTGTGATGTGACACGCCAAGTCCTTTCTACAAGAGCAAGCGCTTTGAGGCCGCAAGCCAACGAATCGCACGCGGCTGAGCCGTCTCGGGCTACTTGCTCAGTATCAAGATATTCTATCCCCGAGGGCCAGAGACGTCAAGTTGGCGCGGGGTGAACGCTCACACGTATCTGACGCGTCACCCTCTTATGGCTTACGCACAGCAAGACGCTACGGTCGTCAGACTAAGGTCACGCGCTTCCGCACGGCGGCAAGATTCGAGGTATTACCGCATAGTGGCGCCTTGGCGGTGCTGACGGGACCGTGCTGAATCGGGGAGGAGGAACCTCGGGACCTCTCGAGTTGTCTGTCTCGCCGCGCGTCGGGCGCAGCCAGTCTGGCGTGGAATGTCGGTGGCGAACGGCTCCTCTCGAGGAACGTGACCACGGCGGCGGACTGATAGGCCAATGACCTGGCCGCGGCGCTGGCCTACTCGTCGGCCAGGGTCATCAATGTGAGTGCGACCAAACGGCCCGTTGCCTGCAGCTTGGCTTCGTCGATCAGGTCGGGAGTGTCCTGGGGAGTGTTGGCATAGTCTGCTTTTTCCCACGACAACGCGACCGTAGGTATACCCCGACTGTGGAAGCTGGCATCGTCGCCGTGCGCCTGGTACTTGAGCATATTGAGGCGGCCTTCAACCTGCCGTGCGGCGTTTTCCAGGCTCGCCAGCAGAATGGCATCCGCCGAGTCATCGCCGGCGACGTCCAGGTAGTACCCTCTGCCCTGACCCACGCCGTCGAGATGGAGCACGGCTCTGATCTGCTCGGGCTTGACGGCACCTGACTGGAGCCAGTGCCGGGAGCCGAGCTGACCCTGCTCGCCGGCGTTCCAGGCCGCAAAAACCACGCTGCGCCTGGGTCGATAGCCCGAGTCGTGCCACAGCCGGGTGATCTCCAGCAGAACTGCTACTCCGCTGGCGTCGTGATTGGCTGACAGGTACGGCGGTCCGCCCGGAGGGCTCCCAACGCCGTCCAGTTGCGCTCCGATGACGATGAACTCGTTGGCAACCGAGGGATCGGAGCCGGGCAGCAGGCCGACTACGTTCGCTGTCTGAGTGTTGGCCAGGGTGTCCAACGAGAGGTCCAAAGTCACCGAGATGGGGAGCGCATAGGCCGCAGATGGCTGGCCGGCCTGAGCTGTTGGCTGGCCGGCTGCCTTGAGCAGAGCCTGCGCTGCTTGTTCGGTGAGTTGCAGAACAGGGATGGCCCCTGGGTCTGGCTGCTGAGTCACGGCAGAACGGGTGGCCATATCCGAAGCACTCAGCCTGGTCTTGACCAACAACGCCACTGCGCCCTGGCTCCTGGCCTGTCGGGCAAGCTGTTGCAAATCGGTACCGGCATCGACAAGGAGCACTCGTCCGCCAAACGACACGCCTGAAGGGATGCTCGGCGCGTAGACCAGACCTGCGGACGCGGTACCGCCGCCGGCTGCACCGCCAATCACCTCGCCAAAGTCCACCAGGTGAGCCAGGGTCACCGCTTGATTGGACCCGGCGACCTCGCCCGGCGCGGAGTAGCTGAGAGTCGGCGCAGCGGCCAGACGGCTGACATTCACGGTGAACGGCTGAGCCAGGCTCGAGGCCTCGCCGAGCGGCGTGAGGCTTGCCGCGGCAAAGGCGGCGGCCACATAGTCCACTGCCGCCCGGTTGCCCTGAGTGGCCGTCTCGCGGCCCGACCAGTCGGCCTGCGCCAGCTTTGTCACGTGGTTCTTGCTGAACGCCCCATCGAACGACCGGGCGATGGCGACCAGCCCGGGAGGAATATGGCCCTCGAGCACGGCTTGTCGCCACTGCTGGTCAAAGGCAGCGTAGCTGATGTGGAGGGTGCTCGAAAAGCAGCGAGACCAGTCAGACTCGCTGGCCTGACAGCGCAGCCACGCCAGGAAAGCCTCGCGGCCAAAGCGCCGGCGCAGATAGTCAATACTGTCCCAGCCGATGTTGTAGACCAGCTCGGACTCGTTCGTCCAGTCCGACCAGTTGGCCAAACTCGCCAGACCAACTGGTCTGCCACTCCGCACCGTGTCATAGACCATCTGGCGCCAGCGGCGCAGGCGGGTGTATTTCCACCGGGGGAAAGCCAGTGCGGCCTCCAACTGGCTGGTGCCCTCGTGCACGCCGGCGTGGTCCACGCCCATCTGGAAGAGCAGCAGGTGGGTCAGCTCGTGAGCGATGATGGGTCCCGGTTCGGCGGTGGCCAGGTTGGTGAGCTTGATCGATTCGCCGGGCTCGTTCCAGCCGCGGGCCTGGCCCATGCTCAGGTAGATGCTGCTGCGGAATACTGCCGGATCGTCATAGAGCTTGAGCTGAACGGGCAGCGGCGGCTCGATGCCGAGGTCGGTTGCCACCGAGTCATAGCTCTTCTCCGCCAGAACGAGCAGAGACTGCGCCTCCTGGTCGGACACAGAGGCCCGGTGTTTGAGCACAAAATGGCCGCTGGCAGTCGCGGTGAAATCGAGGTCCGAATAGAGCCACACGCCCTGGCGGTTGACGAAGCGGGCGATCCAGATCACAGAAGTGGGCTGAGCTCCGTCGGCGGCGAGTTGATAGCGCATCTGGAGCCGGGCGCGCGCAATGTCGCCGTCGAGCGAGAGAAGCTGCCCCTCCAGCGAGAATGCGGCGACGGGGTGCTGCCGCAGGTCGGCGAACCAGTGACGCTCCTCTTGCAGCAGCGTGACGTCGGTGCTGTTGACCGTGGCCAGGAAGGCAGACTCGTCCAGCGCCATCACGGCCGAGGTCCGCGTAGCGAGGGTCAGAGAGATACCCTGCTGAGCCTCCAGCCACGGCTGAAGCACAGTCTGGTGCCAGCCGCCCAGGTCGGCATTGGCGCGGGTGAGGAGCCCGTTGCTTGCGAGATACTGCAGCATCGCCCAGGCCTGAGCATCCCAGACGCCCTGTCTGCTCGAGGGAACGGCCGCTGCAAGAGGCATCTCGCCCGATGGCCACAAGGCGCTATCTCGCTCTGCCTGAAGGAGGACAGGAACATAGCGGTCCGGCAACTGCTCGAGCGCGAGGGCATCGCTGGACCAACGGGCCGCCTGCGCAATGGATAGCCAGCTGGCCTGCTCCGGAGACCACCCCGTCCGTGTGAGAGCCAGGTTGAGTAGCGTCGCCGTGAGAGCGGAGGTCTGCCCCAGCACCAACCGCTCTCCGTCGACCCAGGCGTAACGGTCCGCCGGCAGGGAGGGGGGGCGCTCTAGAGCGCGAAGCACAGCCGCATTGCCGTAGAGGCTGATCTTCAGCGGTTCAGGCAGGACCGGCCCGAGTTCCTGCTGCACTCGCTGGCGAAGCGAATCGGCCACGGCAGCCAGCGCATCGGCATTGGTGACCCCCAGTGATGTTACCACCACGGTGCCGGTGGAGGCTGTGGCGAAAGCCGGGCCTGCCACTTTCCACCCACCGGATTCTCTTGCCCAGCGGGCCGTGAACTGGGCCGAGGACAGTGCGTCCGAGTCCGGCCAGCGATACTGCAGGGTGATGGTCGAGGTAGCGACGTCGCCAACGACAAGTGGCGCCTCGCTGCGCAGGGTCAGAGACACGGCCTGGTTCGCGCGCAGGTTGGCGAACCACCCGGCAATCTGGGAGCGCCACTGCGTGCTGCCGGCGGCAACCAGAGAGAGGAAGGCCTGTTCATCGCTCTTATCCAAAGCGGACTGGAGAGCTGCTCCGAGATCCTCCAAATCCTCGCCGTCGGAGGCCAGAGTCGTGAGTACCAGGCCGGCCAGGCGTCCAGCGTCACTCAGTCGCGCCGGGTCGATGAGCGCCGCGTTGTCGGACGGCACGTGATAGGGGAGAGGAGGTGGCGACTGAAAGTCCCAGATGTAGAGTGTTGCCGGCACCCGGACTGCCGCGAATGGCACATGATCGCTGCCTCCGCCCGAGGTCTCCATGGTTTGGATGCCCAGGTGAGCCGCACTCAGCAGGGACTGGTCGGCTACCAGACCGTGAGGTTCGATGAGCAGCGTTGGTTTTCCCGCACCGACCATATCCAGTTGCAGCATGCCAACCGTGGAGGTAAGCGGCAAGCGCGGATGTTCTACATAATACTTGCTTCCGTTGAGCCCGATCTCTTCCGCATCCCAGGCAGCGAAGAGCACGGTGCGCCTGGGCACATAGCCCTGCTCCTGCCAGACACGGGCCAGCTCCAACAGGACAGCCACACCAGACGCATCGTCATTCGCGCCGCCCCACAGGGTGCCATCCGGATCAGCGCCAAGATGATCATAGTGCGCGCCGACGATTACCGTCTGGTAGAGCCCATCGGGATCAGAGCCCGGGAGGACCGCCAAGACATTGCGGCCCACCGCCTGCGAATCGTACTCCAGGGGAAGCTGAAGGCGCATGCGCCAGGGCAGCGCGCGCGGCAGGTGCTCCAGCGGCAGGTCGGCCAGGGCGAGGCCACTGTTCTGGAGCAGAGCGCCCATGACCGCGTCGCCCACGACCAGCGTCGGTATGCCGGCGGGCAGGATGGCCTCTTCGCGTGCCGTGCGGCGCATCCATAGGTCATAGTCCGGCCGATAGACCAGCAGCGCACGGGCACCGTGCTCGAGGGCCTGACGTTGGAGATTGTCAATGGGAGCCTGCGAACGGCAGAGAACGATGCTTCCCTCGGCTTCAAGCAGCCGGTACTCCGCTGCGCTTCCGTCGCCCATCCACAGCACGGGCGCTTCGGCCTGACCTCCGTCGGCATAGCCGCCAGGCCAGGGCGCATAGTCAAAGCGCAGCTTGAAGGCCCTGACGAGCTCGCCACCCGCACCCAGGAGGTCCAGCACCGGTTCACCAGTCAGCTCGGCGTACGGTACGGGGAATTCCTGAAAGTAGGTGCCACCGTCCCCGGCAGGAAGAAGCCCATACCGCGCCAAGCCGCTGGCAATCCATTCTGCCGCCAGTTTCGCACCGGGTGAGCCAGTCGCACGGCCAGCGTACCGTGCTCCGGCCAGCTCGGCGATGTCCGCCCAGGCCCGGTCGGCGCGAAACTCGTTCGCGAGGGATTCCCAATCTGCTGCTTTGACCAGCGGCCCGGCGGTGCGCTCGAGAGGGGTGAGCACCAGTGGACTGGCCGTCGCCGAAGGAGCAGGTGTTGCCACGGCCAGGGGTGGGCGGGCAGTCGGTTGGGTGACGGGCGGTGCCACCGGTCCGGCGACTTGCTGGAGCCTAGACCACCACACCAATAGCCCGGAAGCCCACAGCACAAGCGCGAGCGCAGCGACGACGAGCCAACGAGGACCGGGCAGTCGAGAGCGCGTGCTGGAAGACCGTCCGTCCATCGACTGGTCGGTTCCGGGCCCGTGTTCAGTCTCGCGTGTCGCCATCATTGCTGGTCACCTCTCGCTCGGTGACTCCTCCAGCAGGCCAAGCCGGAGAAACTGGTATCGGGGAACAGGGTAACCGGCTTGCCGCCGACGGGAAGGGTTACCAGGGACAGGTCGTTACGACTCGGACCAGGGACGCTGAACGCGATCCACTTGCCATCGGGGCTCACCGCGGGGAACATGGCATGATTGATGCCCTTCTCCAAGGGCTTCCACTTCAGAGCAGAGTCGGCTTCGGCGCGACGGACATAGAGCACACCGGGCAACTGGCTCGAGCTCTGGCTTACCAGAGCCAGCCATTGGCCAGATGTGCCCTCCTCTGGCAGCCAAGCCAAGTACGTCAGCGCCGCCTGCCAGTCGCCCTGTGGGCCGTCAACCGAGTACTCCTCGCTTCCATCCGTGGCACTCAGCACATGCACGCGTCGGTCGATCATGCCGTACGCCGCAATATGCTGACCATCAGGAGACCAGCAGGCCACCGTTGTCTGTTCGTCGCGGGTGACAATGGAGTTATCCGCCAGATCGAGGAGGCGTGCGGTAGGCCACCACCGCCCGGCGGAGCGGGTCTGAAAGAGCAGCGCTTTGCCGTTTGGCGACCAGGATAGATTTGTGTCGTCGCCGGGACCCGCTGCGACGCGTGTTGGCGCGTGCCCATCCAGAGTGGCGATGTACAGCCCTGTCTCGTCGGCCGTGAACTTGCCATCGGCATTGCTGTCCTCCACTGCGGCAAAAGCGATGCGATCACCGCTCGGTGACCATGCCGGCGCAACCGTGAGCACGCGAGCGATGGCTCCGCTCACCGTAATCGCCTCGCGCCGGCCCTCGGGAAGGACACAGACCGCGCCTAGCATGCCCACCTCATCGGCACCTCGCTCAGGGTCAGTGACGCGCAGGAAAGCCACGGCAGCAGATGTGTTGCCCTCGCTCGCTCCAGTCTGACAGGCGGGTAAGACATCCCCGGCCACCGAGCCCGGCAGGGGGCGGTCATTCTCGCCGAGCGGCCCGCAGGTGTAGAGGCGATAGGTGCCATCCCGGTTCGACACATAGACCAGGCCGTAGCCGCTCGTTGCCGGAGCAACCGCCACCGTGCGGCTGTAGCGCCAGAGTCGGTAGGTGGCGAAACCCAGGGAGACTGCCGCCACAAGGACTCCTGCCCAGAGTATGCGTTGAATCCGCTCGCTCATTCCAGACCCTCTCCTGAACGCGTCAGCGCACTCAATACTGGTACTCGCGGCTGAGGGTGATCAGCATCAAATTGAGCGTATGGCCGGCCTGGCCCAACAGCGTGGGATCCAGAGCCTCTACGACGTCGTCAACGGCCGGCATCCGTGCTCCCCCCGATTCAAGCTTGATCGCCGGCGTTCCAAAGGCCAGCTCATAGGGATGCCAGAGCATCCTTGTCGTGCCAGCCTGGGCCCCAGCAGACTCGGCAGAGCGCTGGAAGAGATCGACCAGACTGGCGTCGCCTTCGGCCAGAAGCGTTCCGCTGCCGCCACCCAGGCTGCCCAGGTTCACTACTGCCGCTGTCTCCAGGATGGAGTAGCGGGCATACTCGTCGAGATAGACCTGAGCCCCGGAGTACTGCCACTCGGCTCCGGCCCAGGCGGCGAACATCATCGTCCGACGCGGCTGGAAACCCTGAGCACGCCAGAGGCGCAGGATCTCCAGCACGGTGCCTGCCGGCGCAAGGCCAGCACTGGCCCGCTGCAGTAGATGACCATCAGCAGTACGACCTTGCCCGTCCAGGCTCATCGACACGATGACCACCTGCTTGTTGAGCTGCGCATCGGTGCCGCGCAAGATGCCGACCACCGAGGCAGCTTGAACGACCACCGGCTCGGACAAAGTGATCTTGATGCTGGCCGTGAGCCCCAGGTCAGTCAATTCCCAGCGGCGCGGTGAGTCGCACAGCGCCTGAGCCCTGGCTGCCAGGGCCTCGAAACTGAGCCCGCCAGAAGACAGGAGAGCATTGGCAGCGTCCCTCCGCAGGCGGACGACCGGCAACGTCGGCCGAACCGAGTAGTCGCCGTCCGACGAGGCATACTGCAGGCGGGAGTCAATGTCATCGTCCACCAGAATTACTGCCACAGCCCCGCGCAAGAGCGATTCCACCACCATGTCCTTGGGGACGGATGAAGCCTCAAAGGACACCACTCTGTGGCGAAGGTCGAGACCGCGAAAATCAGCGGAAGTGAGAGACCGGCCGCATACTGTCAACCAGGCGAGCTGGCCGGACACGTCTCCCGCTCCACCGTGTCCGGTGATATCCAGCCCAAAATCGTCGCGATAGGTCAAGGTGCGCAGTGTCTTGCCGTCCGCACTGTGGACCTCGAAAGAGGGCTCGCCGAGGGGTTGCACCAGAGTGGTGGTAAAAGGCAAAACATAATCGAGGCCGGTCCTTAGCGGTTCAAGACCGTACTCGGCAAACTGCGCAGCGACGTATTCTGCGGCAGACCTGGCTCCCGCTGAGCCAGGGGCACGACCCTGCAATTCAGGCGCAGCCAGAGCATCGGCCACTACCAGGGCACCCGCGGTGTCAAAGCGCCGAGCCAGTCCGGCATAGGAGGGAGCGGGTCCCACGTGAGTAACGATATAGGCCGTCGCCAGGGTGACGGCCAGGATCACCAGCGCCATGCGCTTGCTGAGCAGGAACGAAGTCTTGACCCCGCGTTGCCGGATGAGCCGGCTGAGGCCCTCGCCGAGCAGGTTGAAACCAAGCACGGCCAGGAAAAACGCGGCCGCCGGGTAAAAGACCATCCAGATCTTGCTGCGCGCAAACTGCCGGGCCCCGGCCATCATCGCGCCCCACTCGGGCACGTCGGGGATGTTGGCCACAGCGGTATCGCCGACCTGGACCCAGGTGCCGCCGCCAACAAAGATGCCGATGAAGCCGAGCTCTCCCAGAATCATCAGCACGGCACCCATTTCGAGCACTGCGATGACCACGAGCGAGGGGAGCACGTTGGGCAAGATGTGGCGAACCGCGATCTCGAGATCGCTCAGGCCAATGACCCGCGCACCCTCGATGAAAGGCTTGCGCCTCACCAACATAAACTCGCTGCGAATGTACTGGGCAATCTCACCCCAACCGACCAGGCACAGCCCCGCGATGAACACGCCGATTCCTCGCTCGACCCCAAGGGCGAGGATCAGGATCATTCCGGCCAGGAGGCCAGGGAGGGCCGTGGTCCATTCCACCAGACCCATCACCAGCCGGTCGAGCAGGCCTCCCTCGTTCCAGCCGGCCAGCATGCCCAGCGATGCACCGAGAATGATACGAGCCATGGCAATGAACAGGCAGGCGACAAGGGTGTTTCTGGTGCCGTACAGCAGCATGCTGAGGATGTCGCGTCCCCATTCGTCCGTGCCAAGGGGCAGGCCCGGCATTGGAGGAAACGGAGGGACGATGAATTGCCCATCGATGATCATCGAGCTGCGCTGCCCGGCGAGGTAAGGATCCTCCGGTGCCAACAGCGGCCCGAAGAGAACCAGCACAAAGAGCAGCAAGACGATGATGCCGCCGACGGCCAGCGGGGTGTTGATCTCGAGTCTGGGACGGCGCGGCCTAGCCCTGACGGGCGGCGGCTCGGCAGGGGCCTTCAACTGAGGCGAGTCGGACTCGAGCCAGGTCAGGTCGGGTTCAGCTCCGAGCAAGCGCTTGAGCCGGTCTAGCATGGCTCACCCCTGACGTGCTGGCAGAAGGCGGGCACGATACGCGAGCCGCGCCCGTGGCACCACAGTTCAGGTCGTCGCCGGGTCAAGAGGCCGCGGTCACTCATGGACGACCACCCTCAGGCGAGGATCAACAACGCGGTTCACCACCCCGAGCAGCAGGTTGACGCCCATGAAGGTGAGCCCCAGTGCCAGGGCTGAGGTCACAACCAGCGTTGTTTGCTGGGAGCGCACCGCCGTCAGCAGGCTCGCCCCCAGGCCAGGCCAGCCAAAGAACAGCTCGACCACCGGCAGACTGCCCAGCGAAAAGCGCAACGACACGCCCAATGAAGTGAGTATCGGCACAGCGGCATTGGGCAGGATATGTTCGGTCCACACCGACCGACCGGGCAAGCCTTTGGCGCGCGCCGTTCGCACGTAATCCTGCCTGGCGGCATCGGTCAGAGTAAGGTAGGTAATGCGCGCAATCTGCGCCAGAGGCCGCGCCGCCAGCACCAGCGCAGGCAAGACCAGGTGGGTATCCCAGCCAAAGCCCCCCACGGGCACCAGCCTGGTGCCGGTACGCTGATAGACGGTGATTTCCACCACCTGGAGCACCAGCGCCGTGAAGAAGGACGGCAGTGAGATGCCCAGCAGTGTACTGGTGAGCAGCGCCAGAGAGAGGGGTGATCCTTCCCATACGGCTCCCAGCATACCGGTGACCACACCCACCATGGAGGCCACGACCAACGATACCAACAGCAGTCCCATACTTTTTGCGTAAGTATCAGCCACAACAGAGCTTACCGGAATCGGGACTCGCCGGCGTCCGACCACGCGGTAGGTGTCGCCAAGATTGCCTCTGAGGATGCGCCCGAGGTAGGAGAACGTATCGCTCGCCGCGTCAACGAGCAGGCGGGGCAGGCTCCGCCCCGGGCTATGACGCATGAGGCGGAGGCCCAGCGAGCAGAAGAAAACAATCGCCAGGCAGATCAGCAGTATGGAGAGAAGGCGGCGCAAGACGATTTGGGTCATAGGCAGTCGGATTCGCGCAGTAGCATCCACTTATTATACCCGGCGCGACAGCAGACGGTTCATTGTGCGGCCCGGTTCTCGGACATCAGCCCGCACGGCCCTGCCCGAATTCCGGTCCCCCGAGCAACCCGATGAGCGCCGTCACCAGAGCATCGACGTCCGACGTGTCGTTGTAAGCCTGCACGGACACGCGGACGTACTGCCGCCCGTTACACTCGGTGATCGGCACTTCAATCCGAAAGCGCTCGTACAGGGCTGTCTGCAGGCGTGCGGCATCGCAGAAAGGCAGAGGAACGGCTGCCATCTGGGCGAACCATTCCGGCGAGTCGGGACACAACTGCTCAAGGCCGGATAGCCCGGCGATGCGGCGCCGCGCCCGGCGGAGCAGCTCGTGGCAGCTTCGGCGCACCGCGGGCCAGTCGTTCTCGGCCTGAAACTGAATCGCCGCTGGAACCGACAGGTAAGCAGAGACGTCGCGGGTGCCCTGCCACTCCTGTTCCGCCACCAGCCCGGCAGGGGCGACAGTGCCGTCGCAGCCCTGTTCCTCGCGATTCCAGCCCCAGCTCACCACCAGTGGCTGCAACTCGGTCTGCCTGTCGCGGCGCGCATAGAGAAACGCCGAGCCTTTGGGCGCGCACAGCCACTTGTGGCAGTTGCCCGAGTAATAGTCGGCCCCCAGCGCCGTGAGGTCCAGCTCAATCTGGCCCGGCGCGTGAGCCCCGTCAATCACCGTGGTGATACGGCGCTCTCTGGCCCGGCGCACCAGCTCGGCCACGGGCAGGATCAGCGCCGTTGGCGAGGTGATGTGGCTGAGAAACAGCACTCGCGTGCGGGGGGAAACGCCGGCCCAGATGGCCTCAATGACCTGGTCTCGGTTCTCCAGCGGTAGCGGGAGCGGTTTCCTGACGTAGCGTGCCCCACGCTGATGGCATACGTAGCGCCAGGTGCGATCCAGTGCCCCGTACTCGTGGTCGGTGGTCAGCACTTGGTCGCCGGGGTCAAGCGGCAAGGAACGGGCAACGATGTTGAGTCCGGTGGTGGCATTGGGCACAAAGAGCAGCTCGTCCGCAGCGCAGCCCAGGTACTGGCCCAGGCTCTCGCGGGCCTCGAGCATCAGCGAGCCAAATCGGCGGCCGAGGAACTCGACGGGCTGGGTTTCCAGCTCGCGCTGCCAGGCCTGGTAGCGCTCGAACACCGGGCGTGGGCAGGCGCCAAACGAGCCGTGATTGAGGAATACGACGTCCGGCCGAAGCAGGAACTGAGCGCGAAGATGCGAGGAGCCTGATGAGGTAGCCATTGTACTCTCCTTGAGATTGACGCGGCGAGTATAGCAGCGTAGTGGCGCGTGGTCAACCGATTCCTGGCTGAGCGCACGCCCGCAACTGCAGGCAACAGAAAACCGCGGAGAGACTCACGTCTGTCCGCGGTTTCGGGGTTACAGAGTGCGAGCGAGCTACTTGCCGGCGGCGATGGCGGCCACATCGGCCTCAACGGTAGTAGTGGGCTTGAGGTCAAAGTTCTTGACCAGCACCTGGAGCACGTTGGGCGAGACAAAAGCCGGCAGGGTCGGGCCAAGACGGATGTTCTTGACCCCTAGGCTGAGCAGGGCCAGCAGTACGATGACCGCCTTCTGCTCGTACCAGCCGATATCGTAAGAGATCGGCAGCTCGTTGGGGTGGCTCACGCCAAAGGCCTCAGCCAGCTTGAGAGCAACGACCACCAGCGAGTAAGAATCGTTGCACTGGCCGGCATCGAGAACGCGCGGGATACCGCCGATGTCACCGAGGTTCAGTTTGTTGTAGCGGTACTTGGCGCAGCCAGCGGTGAGAATGATCGTATCCGCTGGCAGAGCCTTGGCCACGTCGGTAAAGTACTGGCGCTCCTTGTGCCGTCCGTCGCAGCCGGCCATCACCACGAACCTCTTGAGCGCGCCGCTCTTGACCGCGGCAATTACCTTGTCGGCCACACTGAGCACAGTGTCGTGCGCAAATCCAATCGGAATCGTGCCTTTCTCCAGCTCAAGCGGGCTGCCCGAGGCGAGAGCACTAGCGATCACGGGGCCAAAGTCCTTCTGTCCGCCAACCGGGCGGTCGGCAATGTGCGGAATGCCTGGGTAGCCAGCCGGACCGGTGGTGAAGAGGCGCCCTTTGTAGCTGTCACGCGGTTTGATCAAGCAGTTGGTGGTGAGAAGAATCGCTCCGCCGAACTTTTCAAACTCGTCCTGCTGGTGCCACCACGAACCGCCGTAGTTGCCGACCAGGTGGGCGTATTTCTTGAAGGCGGGATAGGCGTTCGCGGGGAGCATCTCGCCGTGCGTGTAGACGTTCACGCCCTTGCCCTTGGTCTGCTCGAGCAGCTCCTTCAGGTCGTGCAGGTCGTGGCCGCTGATGAGGATGGCCGGGCCGGGGCGAACGCCGATGTTGACCTGTGTGGGCTCCGGAGTGCCGTAGGTGTCAGTGTTGGCCTTGTCCAGCAGGGCCATAGCAGTGACGCCCATCTTGCCCGCCTTGAGCACCAGCGCGGTCATCTCGTCACCGGTCGCCTTGTCGTTGGTCGTCTCCAAGAGTGCCTCCTGGAGAAAGTGCAGCAGGCTGTCATCGCGGTGATCGAGCATGTACGCGTGGTGGGTGTAGGCAGCGAGGCCCTTGAGGCCGTAGATCAGCAGCTCACGCAGCGAACGAATGTCCTCGTTCAACTTGGGATCGGAGCGTACGCCCACGGTAGCACCCTTGGCTACCAGCTCCTCGACAGTCCACTTGGAGGGCTTCCAGGTGGCCATCTCTGGCACTGGTCCTGCGACGCCGGCCTTGGCTTTGAGCTGATCACGCAGCGTGACCGCATGCTTGACCAGGGCCACGAACCGTTCGGGGTCAAAGTTGGCGTTGGTAATGGTCGTAAAGAGCCCCTCGGCAACAAAGAGGTCGGCCTCGGACGTATCGGCACCCTTTTTGCGGGCGGCCACGCCGTAGAAGGACAGCCCCTTGAGCGTCCAGATGAGCAGGTCCTGTAGCGCGGCAACCTCTGGCTCTTTGCCACACACGCCTCGAACGGTGCAGCCAGTATTCTTGGCTGTCTCCTGACACTGATAGCAGAACATTTCCATAGTCGAACTCCTCTCCTTGGTACTCGATATTCGCTAGCGGGCTGAACGCCGCTGACTTACCTGAGATGCTCGGGTGCCGTTGCTGGCAGCGCACCGATAACCACCACATTGCCGCTGGACAGGGGATCAAACGCCGAGCCGGCCAGATCTCCATATACCCTGGTCTGGGCAAAACCGGCCTGCTGTAGCGCTGATTCGAGCTCGTCTCGCAACTGCGGGCGCAGCAGGGAATGGGAGACGCGCTGGCTCCAGGGTCCCGAGCCTTCGCGTCGCAACGTCAGCATGTTGAAACCTATCAGGCCGCCCGGCTCCCAGTCATAGAACCGAAGGAAAAGCCACTCGTGATCTCCCTCGCGGTGGGTCTGGGGCTCCATCCATCTTTCTTTTCGTGTAACAACGCGGTCAAAGTTGCGGTTCTGGATGATGAGCACTCCGCCCGGCCGCAAGCAGGCCGCCATGTCGGCCAAGGCTTCCGTCAGGCTTTCCGGAGTGAGCAAGTGGGGGAGCGAATTGCCCAGACAGAGCAGGGCATCAAAGCCACCGCCCACCACCGACTGAGTGTGACCGAAGGCAGCCACTGCAAAGCGCAGGTGTGGATGGCCAGCGGCATTCGTCCGGGCCACGTCAATCATCGCGGCGCTGGCATCGGTGCCCACCACCTCGAAGCCGAGCCCCGCCAGCGCGATGGCGTGCTGGCCAGTGCCACAGGCCGAGTCAAGCACCCGGTGAGCCCGGTGCTGAGCCAACTGAGCCTGGAGAAAAGGCAGCTCCAGGGCCAGCCTGGATGGCCAGTTGACAAAGCGGTCATAGTCGTTGCTCAGCTCGTCGTACATCGTGGTACTCCACATATCATCCATCCTGCGAGTCGATGATGATGAACTCGCAGCGGATGGCATGGGTCGGACAGGCTGCTTCACACTCGGTGCAGTAAGTACAATCCGCTGGCCGCACAAAGGCCGGCCCTGTGGGGGTCATCTCGACTGCATGGCCGGGGCACAAGGAGGCGCACTGGCCACACAACGTGCACAGACTCATGTCGATGATGGGTAGAGCTGGACTTGACATATCTACCACGCACCTTGAACGCAAGTGGTATCGAACGCTGAGGTCAGTGTAGCAGGCAACTGCGGCGATGTCTACGACTTTAGTCGTACTACTGGGTTGACTCGAGCTCCAACCCCGACCGGTCGAGCAGCACGATGCGCTCGCGGTTGAGATCGATCAAGCCCGCGTCAGCCAGCCCGCGCAGTGAGCGGCCGACCATGTCGCGCACGGTTCCCAGTTGCGCTGCGATGTCGTCCAGGGTCCAGCGTCGGGGAACCTGGCCGCTCTCGGCATGGTCTAGAAGGAAGCGGGCCAGTCGGCCGCGGACGCTGCGCAGGGCGATGGTCTCGACCAGGTTGGTCAGATGGTCCAGCTTGTCCGCCAGGTCGCCCAGCAATGCCAGGCCGAGGTCGGGGAAGCGCTTGATTAGCTCGCGCAGGTCATTGCTGCTGATTCTGAGCAGGCGGGAGGGCACAGTCGCCTGAACGCTGGCGTGGTTGGTGCCGCGAGCGCGCAACGCCGGCACGAGATTGAACGGCTGCCCGGCGACGATTCTCGTCAGAATCTGCTGGCGTCCTGACGGTGCATCGCGAAAAACGCGGGCGGCGCCTTCGAGCACAAAGTAGGCCGCTTCACAGGGCTCGCCGCCCACCAGCAACACTTCGCCTGCAGCGCAGGAGCGCACCGACATCGCCCTGGCCATGGCATCGCGGACGTGCTCGGGCAGGCTGGCCAACAGGGGAATACTCTGAAACAGGCGCGCATCACAGGGCATGGTGCACATTCTAGCTGCAGCGGGATGTCTGTCAAGGGTCTGGCGCCAGCATAGCTTTGACCAAAGCAGCCGCCTGGTGTAAACTGATCAAGAAACCGCCCGATGAGAGGTGACCTTGAGAGTGCGTATTGGCCAATTGATGGCTGTGTTCTGCTTGCTCCTGGCAGCGACCGCCTGCCGCTCACGGCCGTTGCTGTTTGCTGTGAAGGTGAGCCCATCCACCATCTCACCCAACGCTGATGGTGTGGAGGACGTGACGCGCATCAGCTATTCAGTGGGCCAGGTGGCGCGCGTGTCCATCTACCTGATCGATTCGGCAGGCCAGCACCACGCCATACGCAGCGACGCGGACCGGCCCGTCGGCGACTACGAGTCGCTCTTTGGCGGCGTGGTGAACAACCGGCTCCTGCCGGACGGCCGCTACACCTGCGTCGTGGAAGCAGTCTCGAGCGACGGGCAGAGGGCCCGCGTCGAGGCTCCACTGACGCTGCAGGGCGGAGAGCCGAACCTGATCCAGGTGCAGAACCTCAATATCTACCCGACAACCTTCACCCCCAACCGCGACGGCATCGCCGACCGGGTGACGATCGCCTACTACCTGACGAAAGAGGCCACCAGCGTTCAGGTCTATCTGGTGAGCGCCGATGGCAGCAAGTACCCCATCCCGGAAGACAAGATCCGACCGATGGGTGCGGCGGGCAATCACGAGCACGACTATGAAGGCGGAGTCGACCTTGGTGCCACTCCGCCGCCCGACGGCACCTATCGTGTAGTGGTAGAGGCTCAGGACGCAGTCGGCAACGTGGACATGGCCGAGGGCACACTGACCATCAAGGATGGCGGGGTGCCACGAGTGGAGATCGTCAACCGCGCGGCGCAGTGGTCCACGCGCGTGTTGCCCCTGGGCGAGACGCTCACCTTTACCTGTACCGTTCGCAACATTGGCAACGTCGCCGTCCGCACCAAGGGTCCTCCTCCTGGTATGCTCTACACGACGGAAGAGAACTATAACGCCAAGCAGGCCTACGAGGAGCCGGGCATCTTCCGCCTGGGGATGGACTATGAGGGCAATAGCTCGGGACGCACCTATCCCTTCCGCTGGCAACTCGGTTCAGACGAGGAGCTGACCGTCATCGACGGCCAGAAGTATCTGCTCCCCGGCCAGACGGTCCAGGTAGTCGGCCATCTGAAAGTGATCGACAAGCCGGTCAAAGTGGCACCGTACTACTGGCTCGGCTTGATACACGAACAGGTCTGGATCGTCGAGGACAGGGTCGAGCCAATTCCGGTAACCATCGGCTTCTAGATGGACCTCTCGGTCGTTGTCGTCAGTTGGAACGTCAAGAACCTGTTGGAGGCGTGCCTTCGTTCGGTAGAGTCGACGCTGGCGGCGGGGAGCCTGACCTGGCAGCTCTGCGTTGTTGACAACGCCAGCCACGACGACAGTCCGCAGATGGTGCGGGGGAGGTTCCCGCAGGTCACGCTGATTGCCAACACCGACAACCTCGGCTACGCGGGTGCCTGCAATCAGGGCCTGGCCTGGGCCGAAGGTGACAACTGCCTGGTGCTGAACCCGGACACGGAGGTCAAACCAGGAGCGCTGGCGGCCCTGGTCGAGTTCCTTCGGAGTACCCCCACCGCCGGAATGGCAGGACCCCGGCTGATCTATCCTGACGGTTCGTTCCAGCATTCGGCCTTTGCCTTTCCCGGACTGGTCCAGGTCGCGCTGGATCTCTTTCCCGCTCCCGGGCGGCTGTACGAGTCGCGTTGCAATGGCCGCTATCCACGCTCATGGTACGCCGCGGGCAGACCCTTTCGCGTGGGCCACCCGCTGGGCGCCTGCATTATGGTGCGCAAAGCGGCACTCGATGGTGTCGGCAGGATGGACACTGGCTTTTTCATGTACTGTGAAGAGGTAGACTGGGCCAGGCGCTTTCAGGGTGCTGGATGGCAGGTCTACTGCGTGCCGGCGGCGGAGGTCGTGCACCACGCCGGGCGGAGCACCGAACAGGTCCGTCCGGAGATGTTTGCCGCGCTATGGCGAAGCAGACTGCGCTACTACGACAAGCATTATGGGCCGGTCTACACTGGCGTGGTGCGCCTGCTGCTGCGGGCCGGTCTGCGTTATCAGCGGAGCCGCCCCCGCAGAGAGGCTGCTCGGGGCCAACTGAGCCAGGAGGCGCTGGCCCAGCGTGAGGAGATGTACCGGCGGGCGGAGCAGATGCTCCACGAAAGCTGAGCGGGGTCGAGTGCATGCTGGCGGCGGTCGTACTGACGCGCAATGAGGAACACAACATCGCAGACTGCCTGGGCAGCCTGACCTGGGCCGATCAGTTGCTGGTCCTCGATTCGAACAGCACCGACGGCACGGTCGAGCTGGCCCAACGGGCTGGTGCTAACGTACAGCAGCGGGCCTTTGTCAACTATGCCGACCAGCGCAACGCCGCCCTCGACCTGGTACAGGCGGACTGGGTGTTCTTTGTCGATGCCGACGAGCGGGCCACTCCCGAGCTGGCCAGCGAAGTGAGGACCGCTATCGAGTCCTCAAGCATCGTTGGCTGGTGGGTGCCTCGCCGCAACCTGATCTGGGGCAAGTGGATCCAGCACGCCGGCTGGTATCCCGACTATCAACTGCGGCTGCTCAAGCGAGGGTCGGCCAGATACGATGTGGCCCGGCCGGTCCACGAAGTGGTGCTCCTCGATGGCCCGGAGGGCTGGCTCAAGAACCCCCTGATTCACCACAACTACCAGACCGTGGGGCAGTTCCTGCGCAAGCAAGACGCCTACGCCACGTTCGAGGCCCATATCCTGCGGGAAAAGGCGGTTCACCCCCGCCCCCATAGTCTGATCCTTCAGCCGCTGCGCGAGTTCTGGCGGCGCTACGTGACGCTGCAAGGCTACAAGGACGGCGGCCACGGTCTGGCCCTGTGCTGCCTGATGGCTTACTATACTCACCTGGCCTACCGCCGCGCGAGATCTATCCCCGATGTCTGAGCTGGAGCTCACGCCCGAACAAAAGGCCATCGTCCTGGCACCGGTCGGCCAGCCACGCTCCCTCTTCCTCCACGGCCCGGCAGGCTGCGGCAAAACCACCACGGCCGTCGCGCGTCTCAGGTACCTGCTCGACATCGGAGTTCCGGGCAGCCAGATTGTGGTCTGGGTACCCCAGCGCTCACTCGGAAGGCCCTATGTCTCGGCCGTGCGCAGTGTCACGGCACCCAACGGCACGCCGGTCGACGTTCTGGGTCTAGACGGCCTGGCCCGCCGCTTGCTGGATCTGTACTGGCCGCTGGTGGCCGAGTCGGCCGGATTTGACCCCACACATCCTCCCGTGTACCTGACGCTGGAGACAGCTCAGTACTATCTCGACCAGGTGATTGAACCACTGCTGCAAGGCGGGGCCTTTGGCGATGTCGTGCTGCCGCGGAACAGGCTGCTCAGCCAGATCATTGACAACCTGAACAAGGCGGCCCTGGTCGGATTCCCGCATACCGAAATTGCCCCGCGACTGATCGCCTCCTGGGCAGGGCCCAGCAGCAGACAGCGAGTGTTCGACGCGGTGCAGACGGCAGCAAATGACTTCCGTGACCTGTGCCACTCCAAGAACCTGCTGGACTTTTCACTGCAGGTCGAGACCCTGATCCGCTTTGTGCTCACCAGGGAGGAATGTCGCGCACCACTGCGGCACTCCTACCGGCATATCATCGCCGACAACCTGGAAGAAGACATCCCAGTAGCCCACGACCTGCTGCGCGACTGGGTAGCAGGGGCGGACAGCGCGCTGCTGGTGTACGATCACGATGCGGGCTTTCGCAGCTATCTGGGCGCCGATCCGACCGGGGCGCTCAAGCTGGCCGAGCTCTGTGATCAGCAAGTGCGGCGCGATTCTTCCTACGTATCCTCGGCCGGCGTTCTCGACCTGGCAGCGGGCCTCGTGACGGCGGCACCGGACGCCGCTGCGCCAGCCGAGCGAGGAAAAGGCAAGTGGGAGGATGCGCTGGCCGTGGACCAGTGGCGGTTCCACACCGAGATGCTGGTCTATGTCGCGGACGAGGTCGAGCGGCTGCTGACGGAACCCCACACTCCGCCAGAGCAGGTGGCGATTGTAGCGCCCTTTGTCGACGACGCACTGCGCTTTGTTCTGGTGAGGGAGCTCGAGCGGCGTCGCGTACCGGTACGCACCCACCGGCCGTCACGGGCGCTGCGGGAGGAGCCAGCGGTACAGTGCGTGCTAACCCTGGCCCAATTGGCCCATCCGCACTGGCAACTTTGTCCACTGCCGCACGAGGTGGCTCTGGCTCTCACCCTGGCCATTGAGGACCTGGACCTGGCCAGAGCCACGCTGCTGGTCAAGATGCTCTATGGCCAGAAGGATGACCAGCCGCAGTTGCGCGAGTTCGGCCAGCTCAAAACCGAGGCCCAGGAACGGATCACCTTTGTGCTGGGCGAGAGGTACAGCGGGCTGAGAACCTGGCTGAAAGAGTATGCGCTGGTGCCTGGTCAACCGCTGGACGTGTTCCTTTCCCTGCTCTTTGACGAGGTGCTGTCGCGGCCCGGGTACGGTTTTCACGGTGCACTCGATGCTGCGGCGGCCACAGCCAATCTGATTGAGTCGGTGCGCAAGTTCCGCCGGGCCGTAGACGCGGCCGATCACGATGAGCTAGCACAGCGGTACATCGCTATGGTGCGCCGCGGGGTTGTGGCGGCGCAGTACCTGAACTCGCCCTCGGCTTCGGACAAGGCAGTCTTTGTGGGTCCTGCTCACACCTTCCTGGCCGAGAACCGCCCTGTGGCCTACCAGTTCTGGCTGTACGTCAACAGTCCTGCCTGGGGCAGGCGCATCTACCAGCCGCTGACGCACCCCTATGTGCTGACCAGACACTGGCCGGCCGACCGGCTGTGGACAGACGATGAGGAGCAGCAGACCAGTGACGATGCCCTGTCACGCATCCTGCTGGGACTGCTGAGGCGGTGCCGCGAGAGGGTTTATGCTCTCTCCTGCGACCTCAATCCGCGCGGCAGGGAAGAGCACGGGCCGCTGGCCGACCGCCTGCAACGTTTGTTGCGGTTAAGCCGCCAGAGCGCGGAGCAGTAGCGTGTTCAAGCCCAGAGAGTCGCAAAAACGCATTCTTGCCTACTCGGGCGGGCGGATGGGCGTTGCCGCCGTACCGGGCAGCGGCAAGACCGCCGTGCTGTCGGCACTGGCCGCCAGACTGGTGGCCACCGGCCTGGACAGCGACCAGGAAGTGCTCATCGTCACCCTGGTGAACTCGGCCGTGGATAACTTTAGCGCACGCATTCGCCAGATGCTTCGAACGGACTATCACCTACTGCCCGGGATGGGTTACCGCGTGCGCACGCTGCACAGTCTGGCGCTTGACCTCGTGCGCGAGCGTCCCGGGCTGGTGGGGCTGGCCGATGACTTTGCCGTTGCCAACGAGGCCGAATGCACCCGGCTGCTCAACGAGGTTGTCCAATCGTCCCTGCGCACGCACGGCGAGCTGTTTGGCTTCTATGCCAAAGCAGAGTATGCGAGCTCCGCTCTGGGACGCCGCAAGTGGCAGGAAGACAAGGCGGCGGCAGTGGCCAAAGCCTTCATTCGCCAGGCCAAAGACCGCCAGTGGACCCCCGAGCTCCTGCAGAGCTGGTTGGCCGAACGTTCGGAGCCGCTGCCCCTGGCCCGCTTCTGCTTCGACGTGTTCGCCGACTATCAGCGCAGCCTGGCCTACCGCGGCAAGGTCGACTTTGACGACCTGGTCAGTTATGCCTTTACCCTTCTGCGCCTCGACGAGCAGTACCTCGCGCGCTGCCGCCGCCGTTGGCCCTTTGTGCTGGAGGACGAAGCCCAGGACTCGAGCCGCCTGCAGCAGGACCTGCTGGAGCTGCTCACCGGTCCCGGCGGTAACTGGGTGCGCGTCGGGGACTCGAATCAGGCCGTGTACAACACCTTTACCACGGCCGATCCGCACCTGCTGAACGAGTACCTCGAGCGAGATGACGTAGAAGCGGTGGAGATGGCCGAGTCGGGTCGCTCCGGCCGGCCCATTCAGACACTGGCCAATCACCTGGTCGACTGGGCCCTGACTGGTGCGCCGATACAGGCGGCAGCCAGGGCATTCCGCCATCAGGTCATCGACCCGACCCCGCCTGGCGATCCACAGGCCAATCCGCCAGACAAAGACTGTCACGTCACCTTTCGCGGCAAGGCTCTGACGCCCGAAAATGAAGTGGAGGTGGTAGTCGACTCGCTCGCCAAATGGATACCAGAGAATCCTCAGGGCACGGTAGCGGTGCTTTGCCCGGACAACAAGCGGGGAGAGGCGTATGTCCTCGAGCTCAGCCGCAGGGGTCTCAACTGCGTCGAGCTGCTGAATCGAACCAGCCCGGCTCGCCAGACGGCCGATGCACTCAAGGGAGTGCTGGGCTGTATTGCCGACCCGGACAGTCCCGCCAAACTCAGCCAGGCCTTCCGGGCCTGGCGCTGGCGGGAGATCAACAACGTCGAGCGCAAGGCACTCATTCAAGCCATCGCCGAACGGCTCCTGAGCTGCGCCAGGGTGGAGGATTACCTGTATCCCCGGGCGGGCGTTGACTGGTTTCCTGCAGGAGGCGTCGACCAGGAGACGCTGCTCCTGAGCGATTTCCGCGACCGCGTTCGCCGTTGGCAGGCCGCGGTCGGCCTGCCCATTGACCAGCTCATCCTCACCATCGTGCCTGATCTCTTCCGCGAACAGGTAGACATCGTCAGAGCCTACCGCTTTGCCGTGGCCCTGCACGACATCAGCGATGCCAACCCCGGCTGGACGCTGAAGCAACTCGTGGCCGAGATCGACCAGATTGCCAGCAACGAACGGCAACTGGCAGGGACTCTCGGCGAGGACTCGACGCTGGACCCGGAGAAGCATCGCGGTGAGGTGGTCGTGGCCACGATGCACAAGGCCAAGGGTCTGGAGTGGGACCGGGTCTATCTCACCGCGCTGAACAACTATGACTTTCCCTCGGGCGGGGAGCTGGATAGTTTCAAGAGCGAGTACTGGTTTGTACGCGACGGCCTCAACCTGCAGGCTGAGGCCCTGGGCCAGCTCGATTCGCTGCGACCCGACGGTCCCGACTACAGAGAGGGCGTTGCGTCAGCCGAGGCGCGCGATGACTATGTGCGCGAGAGGCTGCGCCTGCTCTACGTGGGCATCACCAGAGCCAAACGTGACCTGATCGCTACCTGGAACACCGGCCGCAAGCGCACTCAGACCCCCGCGGTGGCTTTCACCGAGCTGCGCACCTTCTGGGAGCAGACTCAACCGCAGGCGCCAGGTGGCGGAATCCTCGAAGAGCCAAACGGCCAGCTCGAGCTGGGCCAAGGTGGCGGCCAGCCTGGCGTGAAAGGAGGCGATGGTGCTTCCTGAGGATCTGGTTTTCAGCCAGAGCAGCCTGCAGGACTATGAGGATTGCCCGCGCCGCTTTGAACTGCGCTACCTGCGGCACTGTCGCTGGCCAGGGCCAAACAGCAAAGACGCACTGCTGTGGGAACAGGTTACGGAGCGCGGCTTTGCCTTCCACAGACTGTTGAGCCAGCTCCATTCCGGGATCTCGCTCGACATTCTGGAGCGGGTCGCCGCGGCCGACTCGGATCTCCTGCGGTGGTGGCAAGCTTATGCCCATCAACCTCCGACCGATGTGCCCGGGGAGGTAAGGCTGTGCGAAGCCACGCTGCTTGCCAGGATCGACTCACACCAGGTCGAGGCACGGTTTGATCTGTTGGCCGGCAGTCCTCAGAGCCGCTGGCTCATTCTTGACTGGAAGACAAACGCGCACCGCTCAGATCAGGCGTGGCTTGCCAGACGTCTGCAGACGCGAGTCTATCCGTGGGTGCTGGTCTCAGCCGGGGTGCAGCTCAACGGCGGGGTGCCTATCCGACCGGAGCAGGTCGAGATGTGCTACTGGTTCGCCGAGTTTCCCGCCCAGCCAGAGCGGCTGCCATACAGCACTGAACAGTATGAGGCCGATGGCAAGATGCTGAGCGCGATGATCGCCGAGATAGCGCAGCGGGTGGACCAGACCGACTCGGCTCAGGGAGCGTCAGCAGCTGCGTTCCCCCGTACAGAGAACCTGGCCCAGTGTCGTTTCTGCGTTTATCGTTCTCTGTGCTGGGACAGCATCCAGGCGGGAAAGCTGGCAGAGGCCAAGGACACGGAATCAGAAGAACTCACTTCCGTCGAGCTCGACATGGATGCGCTGACTCCCATCCCGTTCTAGCCTGCCCGCAGAGGTTGTCATAATGAAATGGGTTGAACCTCAGCCGGTTGAAGCGCCGCCCGAGGTCCTCGCAGCGGTCGACGGTCAGGCACTGCTCGCCCGGGCGCTGGTCAGGCGCGGAGTGACGACCGCCAGTCAGGCCAACGCTTTTCTCGACCCCGCGCAGTACACGATGACCACACCATTCGAGCTGCCCGATATGCAGCCCGCTGTCGAGCGTCTGAAGCAGGCGGTGGAGGCGCACGAACGAATCCTGGTCTGGGGCGATTTTGACACCGATGGCCTCACCGCAACGGCCATTCTGGTTCACGCCTTGCGCCACGCCGAGGCGCTGGTGGACTGGCATATCCCGGACCGCCGCGAGTCGCACGGCGTGCACTGGTCGACGCTGCAACCCTATCTCGGACTGGGCACGCGGGTGCTCCTCACCTGCGATACGGGGGTATCCGCGCACGAAGCGCTGAGCCTCGCCAGACAGGCACGCCTGGACGTTGTGGTGACGGACCATCACGCTCTGCCCCCCACGCTTCCACCGGCCCTGGCGATTGTCAACCCGAAGCGGCTCGAGCCGGACCACCCGCTGTCGGCCCTGTCCGGGGCGGGAGTGGCACTGGAATTGATCCAGGCCCTGGGCGTGGCAGGCCTTGGCCTGGACCTGGCCGCCTTGGGCATGATCGCCGACGTTACCCCTCATCACGGCGACGTTCGCCCGCTGCTGCAGCTCGGCCTGGCCGAGCTACGCCAGACGACGCGCGTCGGCCTTGCCGCGCTGATGGAGGCGGCGGGTGTCGTCCGGGAGCGAATGGATGAGGATACCGTCAGCTTTCAGCTTGCTCCGCGGCTCAACGCACTGGGGCGCCTGAGCAACGCGTCGCCGGCGGTAGAGCTGATGCTGACCGATGACCTGACTCGAGCTCGAGTCATTGCCGCCGAGATGGAAGCTCTGAACACCAAACGGCAGTTCCTCAGCCAGCAGCTCATCGCCGCAGCTCGCGCTCAGGCACAACGCCAGTACAAGGGCGCACTGCCGCCGGTGCTGGTGCTGTCTCATGCGCGCTGGCCCGGAGGAGTCCTGGGCATTGCGGCCGGTCACCTGGCGCACAGCTACGGCCGGCCGGTGGTGCTGATCGCTACGCCAGAGGGCGAACCTGCCCGGGGTTCCGCCCGCTCGGTGGAGGGCGTTGATATCTACCTGGCTCTGGGACAGAGCAGCGAGTTGCTCCAGTCGTTCGGCGGTCACCCGATGGCCGCTGGATTCGCGATGCCTCCGGAGCGAGTGGGGGAGTTGCGCAGCGCGCTAGCCAGGGCAGTGGAATCCCAGGTGGGCGAGACCTGGCCCGAACGCGAGCTCACCATCGACGAGTACGTCCCTCTCTCGGCCCTCAGCACCGAGACCCTGCGTCAGGCGCGCCGGTTGGCTCCCTTCGGACCAGGTAACCCCAGGCTCATTTTCGCCGCCCGAGACCTGCAGGTGGCAGAGTCACGCGCTCTGGGGCGCACGGGAGAACACCGACTGGTGCGCATCCGCGATGGCCAGGGCGCCATCCACGAAGCAGTCTGGTGGCAGAGCGCCGACCTGCCGGTCCCTGAGGGCTCATTTGACCTTGCCTACGGGCTGACCACGAGCCGACTGTCAGAGGACGAGCTGCAGTTGACCTGGATCGATGCGCGAGAGCAAGTCGCGGTTCCTGTGCCGGAGGTCAGAGAGGTTCGGCCCGTTCTGGTTGCCGACTACCGGACCATGGCTGAACCGGAATCGATCCTGCGAGCGGTGTGGGAAACGGGTGAGATGCAGCTCTGGGCCGAAGCGGCAGTTGTCACCGGCTTTGACGCCAGACCGCGGGCAGCCTTGGCGGAGAGCACTTCACTGGTGGTATGGACGGCCCCGCCCAGCCCCTCTGTCTGGCGAGAAGCGCTGCAGCGAGCGCACCCGGAGCGGGTCTTTCTTTTCGCCTGCGATCCTGACCTAGACACGGCAGAACGCTTCCTGACGCGACTGGCCTCGTTGGTCAAGTACGCCATCACCTCACACAAAGGTGCGGTGAGCTGGGACGCACTTGGAGGAGCGATGGCCCATGACCGGCGGGCACTGCAGGCCGGATTGCAGTGGCTGCAGGCCAAGGGGCAGCTCACCATCCTGGCCGACGAACCGGCTCAGGTGAGCCTGGCGGCCGGCGGTCCGCCAGACCCGCGGGGTGAAGCCGCGGCATTGCTTCGACTGAGAGATGCACTCAGGGAGTGCAGTGCCTACCGCCGCTACTTTCGCTCGGCCGATGCGATGCGGCTCGTCAGGGGCGGGTAGCAGAGCAGCAGGGAAGCGGGTATAATGAGTTGTCAACGATACCTCGGAGGTTGCGATGAACCTGAGTGACCTGTTGAACGTCATCTGGCTTCTGTTTCTCGTGTCGACCTTCCTGCCCATGATCACCAAGCGCACGGTGGAGGCCAGGCGCAGGATGGTCATCGATGCCCTGGAGCGCAAGCGCGGTTCCAGGCTGATCACCCTCATACACCGTCAGGAGACAATGAGCCTCCTCGGCATACCGATTAGCCGGTATATCGACATTGAAGACTCGGAGCAGGTGCTGCGCGCGATTCGATTGACTGACCCGGACGTGCCGATTGATGTGGTGCTGCATACGCCAGGCGGGCTTGTCCTGGCCGCGGAGCAAATCGCCTGTGCACTGAACCGCCACAAATCCAAGGTGACGGTCTTTGTACCGCACTATGCGATGTCCGGCGGCACGCTGGTGGCTATGGCCGCAGACGAGATCGTGATGGATCCGAACGGTGTGCTCGGACCGGTGGACCCACAACTCCAGATGCCTCAGGGAGGAGGATACGTCCCGGCGGTATCTCTGCTGGCAGCCCTGGAAACAGAGAATCCTAACCGAGATGACCAGACCTTGATTATGGCGGACGTGGCCAAGAAGGCTATCTCTCAGGTGAACCGTACCGTGTACTCGCTGCTGAGAGGGAACGAGATGGAAGAGTCGAGAGCCCAGGAGCTGGCCAAACAGCTCAGTGAGGGTTGCTGGACCCACGACTATCCCATTTCTGCTGGCGAGGCCAGGGAGCTGGGCCTTCCTGTCTCGGAGGACATGCCCAAGGAGATCTACGCCCTGATGGACCTATATCCGCAGTCGGGTCAGCGACGTCCCTCGGTGGAGTTCATTCCGACGCCTTACCGGCCCACGCCAGGCAAGCCCTCCGGCAACAGCCCAAGGGGACAGGCATGAGGCTGTTGGTCATTACCCAGGGGGAGTACGGCCAGCGGATGGTGAACAACATCCGGGACAACTTGCCGAGCGGCTGGGAGGTCGAGGAATGGAGGGCACCAGGCAGTCTGCCTCTGGTCATAGACTATCCGGAGGATCTCCTGCCCGGCAAGTTGCCGGCATCCGACCTGGTGCTATCACTGGGCGAGAATCCGGGGATAGCCGAGCTCTTGCCTGAAGTCGTGAGGATGACCGGCGCCAGGGCAGTGATTGCTCCAGTCGACCGCAACGAGTGGATGCCCAGAGGATTGGCGAGGCAACTCGAGTCGTGGCTCAAAGAGCAGCAGGTGCCGGTGTTCTTTCCCAAGCCGCTGTGTTCGCTGGCTGAGGATCACTACAATGTGGGGCGTCACCGAGTGGTGTACTACAACGAGCTGGTGAGCGAGTTCGCCCGCTACTTTGGCCGCCCACGTTTCCAGGTGCAGCTCGACGCGGCCAACAAGACCATCACGGGGGTGGTCGTCGAGCGAGATGCGACTTGCGGCTGCGCTAGGTATGTCGCGCAGGGACTGGTCGGGGTAGCAGTTGACTCAGCCGAGTTTGAGGCGGGCATGTTGCACCATCACTATCCGTGCCTGGCTGCGATGGGCATCGATGACGATTTTGCCGACACCATCATGCATGTTTCGGGACACATCATGCAGGACGAAATCAAGCAGCAGATTGCCCCCTTCGTGACGGTGATGTATTTCACCCCGCACGGCAAGGTGGACGAAGACGACTAGCCACAGTAGGACAGGCGCACTCACGCCTGTCCTCGCACAGCAACAGATAACGAAGGCTGAGCCGGTGGCTCAGCCTTCTTTGTCTGTTGGTGAGGACTATTCGAAGGAGATGCCCTGGGCGGTGTCGGCGCTCACGCTCTGGCCTTCCTTGAGCAGGCCAGCCTTGGAGAGGAGGTAGGCGACGATGTCGTAGGTGCTCTTCTCGGGGACGCGACCGGGGTTTCCGGGCGGCATGGCCGTCCTCAGATACTGGAAGAGGCCCAACGCGGTTCGGTAGCGCTTGACCACGCTGGCCTGCAACCCCGCGCGGTGACAACTGGCACAATAGGCGTCAAAGGCCTTTTGTCCCGAGACGACCTGGGATTCTCCGGCAGGGGCGGGAGCATCGCCAAAGGTCACGCTGGCCGCGTTGGCTTCGGTGATCTCGACATCCGTCTTGATCAGCCCGGCCTGGCTCAACAAGTAGGCCGTGATGGCATACCGCCGGGGGACAGAAACGGCGTCAGGATTGCCGGGCGGCATTCTCGCGCGGAGATAGTCGTATAGCTTGTCCGCCGAGCGATAGCCAGAGATAGCCAGGGTAGTAAAGCCGCCACTGTGGCATCCCGAGCAGTATTGCTTCCAGCTTTCCTCTCCCAGAGACAACTGCGCCGGCTGCGGCACCGCAGTGGGCGGTGGCACGGGCGTGGCCGTGGGTGAGACGGGAACTGAAGTAGCCGTGGGTGCCGGCGCCGGTTGCCCGCAGGCGACAACGGCGACAGCCAGAGCCAAGAGAGCAAGAAGGTAGCGAACTCCTCTGGTCATCAAATCCTCCTTCTGACATCGCAAGTGCTGAAACAGCGCAATGCCTGACGATGCAGCAACCCTATTCGGTGCGCTGCTTGTAGCGGTACACGATGCGGCCCTTGCCAAGGTCGTAAGGCGAGAGTTCCACGCGGACGCGGTCCCCGAGAAGTACCTTGATATAATAGCGCCGCATCTTGCCCGACAGATAGGCCAGAACCTTCTGGCCCGTGTCCAGGTCGACGCGGAACATGGCGTTCGGCAGGGCTTCAACGACACTGCCTGTCACCTCGAGCCGTTGCCGCTTATCCTGTTCGGTCAAGAGCTGTTACCTCCTTCTGGAGTGTGCTTACTCCGATTGATCCATTCTAACGTTCAGGTGGTCCGCTGTCAAATCACAGCCGCAAGGGTGCTGGCCGTCATGCCGGGTGCTTGACACCAATCCGAAAGCGAGTATGATCACCTACGTAAGCATAACGAAAGAGAATCACTTTCGTTGCGAGGGGGGTGCGGACATGGCAGAGCCTGGTGAGAGAAGGAAACTGGCAATCCTGGAGGACCTGGCCACGTCGCGTGTCGTGAGCGTGTCCGGGCTCAGCCGCAAGTTCGGAATCTCGACGGTATCGATCAGGAACGACCTCGAGAACCTGGAGGCCAGGGGACTCTTGAGGCGCATCCGCGGCGGAGCAGTGAGCGTTCCTCAGACCATCCTCGAATGGTCGTTCACCGAAAAGATGGCCATGCACCGCGAAGAGAAGGAACGCATTGGCCGCGCCGCCGCCGCGCTGATTCAGAATGGCGACGTGGTGATTATGGACTCGGGCACGACGGTAGTACAGGTGGCTAGGCACATCTCTCAGGGCATCTTGATCTCGGGGCAGTTGACCGTCATCACCAGTTCGCTGCCCATCGCCAGAGAGCTGGGCTCCTGGAAGGGCGTTCATCTGATCCTTCTGGGCGGCGTTTACCTGCCGGAGCAGGAAGTGGTGGTTGGCCCTCAGGCTCTGGCCAACCTGGCGCAACTGCACGCCGACAAGATGTTCCTCGGCGCAGGGGGCATCAGCCTGGAGGGTGGACCGACCACCGCCACCGTCCTTGACGCGGAGGTTGACCGGGCCTGTGTCGGCGCAGCAGATGCGGTGATCGCAGTCGTCGATTCCAGCAAGATCGGACGCAGAGGCCTGGCCAGCGTCGTTCCGATCACCGAACTCGACGTGTTGATCACTGACACCGGAGCCCCAGACGAGTTCGTGGCCAGGGCCAGGGAACTGGGACTTGACGTAAGACTCGTCTAGAGGACAGGGATCGAGGGAGAACACAAGCATGGCGCAGAGCAAGTCACCGAAAACTGCCAAGTCACGCCTGGGCGGATTGAGCAAGCCGCGGTTGCTAGAGCTGCTGCGGCAGATGCTCGAGATCCGCTACTTTGAAGAGACCGTGTCCGATTTGCTCGGCAAGGACCTGATCAAGGGAGCATCGCACCTGTACGCGGGAGAGGAAGCAGTGGCCGTGGGTGCCATCTCCACGCTCCGCGACGATGACCTGATCACCAGCACGCACCGGGGACACGGTCACTGCCACGCCCGGGGCGACTCCCTGGCCAGGACGTCGGCCGAGAAGCAAGACCACTTGAATCGAATGATGGCCGAGCTCTGTGGGCGGGCCACCGGTTACTGCAAGGGACGCGGCGGTTCAATGCACATCGCCGACGTCGAGAAGGGCAATCTGGGGGCAACAGGCATTGTCGGCGGCAACATCCCCGTGGCCACAGGAGCAGCTCTGGCCGTCAAGCTGCGGAAAGAGGAGCGTGTGGTGCTGTGCTTCTTTGGCGACGGCGCCTCGAACACGGGCAACTTTCACGAGGCGCTCAACCTCGCCTCCACCTGGTCGCTGCCAGTGGTCTATGTCGTGGAGAACAACCTCTACGGAATGTCCGTTCCGTTCACGAAAGCGTCCCGACTTCCCGACGTGGCGGCGCGAGTGTGCGCCTATGACATGCCGGGGCGAGTAGTCAACGGAATGGACGTCCTCGCAGTGAGAGAGGCAGTGAGCCAGGCGGTGCAGCGAGCCAGGGAAGGCGGCGGACCCTCTCTGGTCGAGTGCAAGACCTACCGCTGGTTTGGCCACTCGCGGTCTGACCCCTGCGCCTACCGCACCAGAGAAGAGGAGAAGCAGTGGAAAGCGCTGGACCCCATCGTTGCCTTCAAAGCACTGCTGGAGAAGGAAGGCATCGCCACGCGCGATGAGCTCCAGTCGGTCGAGAGCAGGGCCGCTGAGTCGCTCAAGACTGCCACCGATTTCGCACTCGCCTCTCCGTGGCCTTCTCCCGAAGGGCTATACGACGATGTCTATGTGATTCGGTCGCGGGAGCCAGGAGAGGTCGAGGCGGAGCGCGCGCTGCGTGAGCGCATCTACCGCGACCCGGCGACCAGACAGATCCCGTACTGGCAAGCGCTCAACGAGGCACTCCGCGAAGAGATGGACCGCGATCCCGCGGTGTTCGTCATGGGCGAAGACGTTGGGCTGTACGGCGGCGCCTATGGTGTCACACGGGGGTTGTTCGAGCGCTATGGGGCTGAACGCGTGCGCGACACACCGATTTCCGAGGCGACCATCGGTGGGGCCGCGGTTGGTGCGGCGATGGCCGGCACTCGACCGGTGGCCGAGATCATGTACGTGGACTTTACCCCGCTGGCGATGGACCAAATCGCCAACCAGGGCGCCAAGAACCGCTACATGTTTGGCGGCAAGACCAGGGTGCCGATGGTCATTCGCACCGAAGGTGGCACGGGCCGCTCCATCGCTGCCCATCACTCGCAGAGCCTGGAGGCCTTGTGGCTGCACTTTCCGGGCATCTATGTCGTTATGCCCGCCACGCCCTACGACGCCAAGGGGCTGCTCAAGACCGCCATCCGCGACGACAACCCGGTCATGTTCATCGAGCACAAGTTGCTCTATAAGGAGAAGGGGCCGGTGCCCGAGGGAGAGTACACCATACCGCTGGGCGTGGCCGATGTGGCTCGCACCGGGAAGGACGTCACGGTGGTAGCCTATTCGAGGATGCGTTACCGCGCCCTCGAAGCGGCAGCGCTATTGTCCAGGGAAGGCATCGAAGTAGAGGTCATTGATCCGCGTACACTCAAGCCGCTGGACCTTGAGACCATTGTGGCATCAGTGCGCAAGACGGGTAGGCTCGTTGGCGTTACCGAAGCGTACAAGACCGGCAGTTTCCTCAGCGAGTTGTTCACCCTGGTCAATGAGGTTGCTTTCGATTATCTGGATGCGCCGATGGTCAGGGTCGCCGGGGCGGACGTGCCCATCCCCATGAGCGAGCCACTGGAGACGGCGGCCATCCCTGGCACGGCGGATATCATCGCCGCCATTCGCAGGGTTCTCTAGGAAGGAGGCAGACTGTGCCAGTCGATGTGATCCTGCCCATGCTCGGTGAAACGATGGACGAGGCGATCATCGTGCAGTGGCTGGTTCGGGTCGGCGAACCAGTCAAGAAGGGCGAGCCGTTGTTCCAGGTCGAGACGGACAAGGCGATTCTCGACGTCAACTCACCGGCCGATGGGATCCTGGCATCGGTCGAGTTCGGCGAGGGGAGCAAGGTACCCGTGCTGAGCGTCGTGGGCAGGGTTGCTCTCGTCGGGGAGGCGTTGGTGACGAGCAGAACGGAGACGCCTCAGCCTAGACACGCCAAGCCAGAGCCTCCAGCAGCAGCCGCAGCGAGCCAGGCGGTTCCGCGGAGAGCCATATCGCCGCGTGCGCGCAAGCTGGCCGCTGATGCCGGCGTGGACATTGCCGCAGTGGAGGGCACAGGGCCAGCCGGGCGAATCGTGGAGAAGGACGTCCAGAGGGCCATTGCTCAAATGAAGGCCGCGCCGCCACGAGTCGCCGCGACGCCCCTGGCTCGCAAGGCCGCGGCACAGGCCGGCATCGAGCTGCAGCGCGTGCGCGGCACAGGGCCCGGCGGCCGGATCGTGCTGGCCGACCTGTCGCCGAAGCAAACCGCGGGCGATACCGCTCTGTCAGCAACCAGTCGACAGGGCAAGGTCACTTCCACCCCTGTCACCGGAGTGAGAAAGATCATCGCCGAACACATGGCTGCCAGCTCGGCCACCGCGGCGGCGGTGACCCTTGTGACCGAGGCTGACGCCACGGAGTTGGCGCACGTGCGCAATGCCGTCAGAGAGCGCTATGCCGCAGATGGGGTGACGTTCTCGTACACCGACCTGCTGGTGTGGATTGTGGCCCGGGCGCTGCGCGACATGCCCTATATGAACGCCAGGCTGGTGGGCAACGAGATCGAGCAGCACGACTCGATCAACATCGGCGTGGCCGTGGACACGGAGCGGGGATTGCTCGTGCCGGTGATCCGTGGTGCCGGGAAGATGAATGTGGTGCAACTGGCAAAGGCTCTCCGGGAGCTAGTCCAGCGTGCGCGCAGCGGCAAAAGCTTGCCGGACGACCTGACCGGCGGCACCTTCACCATCACGAATCTGGGAATGTACGAGATCGATGCCTTCACGCCGCTCATCAATCTCCCCGAATGTGCTATACTGGGGATTGGCCGGCTCAACTCCAAACCGGTGGTGCGGGACGAGCAGATCAGCGTTCGCACTATGGTTACTTTCAGTCTGACCTTTGACCATCGCGTCATCGACGGTGCGCCCGCAGCGCGCTTTCTGCAGAGGATCAAGGTACTGGTCGAGCAGCCGACCCTCATGCTGGTCTAGTTCCATTGCGAGGAGGAGATCCATGTCCATACAGTGCGATGTCGCGGTGATCGGCGCCGGGCCAGGGGGCTATGTCGCTGCACTGCGGGCGGCCCAACTGGGAGCCAGGACAGTCGTCGTAGAGCGGGACCGCATCGGCGGCGTCTGCCTGAACTGGGGCTGCATCCCGACCAAGACCCTGCTGCGCACGGCTGAGGTGCTGCAGTTGGCGCGAGAGGCCAAAGACTATGGCGTGATGGTCGCTGACGTGCGACTCGACTGGGCCGCAGCTCAGAAGCGCAAGGACGCCATCGTCCGCCGCCTGACCGGCGGGGTAAGCGCACTGCTGCAAAAGGCGGGAGTCGCCGTGGTAGCTGGAGAGGCCAGGCTGGTGTCTCCGCGCGTGATCGAGGTGGCGGGACAGTCGGCCAGCGAGACGATCACTGCGGCCAAGGTCATCATTGCCACCGGTTCCAGGCCGGCGCCTTTGCCCATTCCCGGGCTGGACGGCCCGGACGTGCTGACGAGCGACGGAGCGTTGGCGCTCGATGCCCTGCCGGAGAGCCTGTTGATTATCGGCGCCGGCCCGATCGGCGTAGAGTTCGCCACACTCTTCAACGCCTGCGGCGTCAAGACAACTCTGGTGGAGGCACTGCCGCGAGTGCTGCCTACCCTCGACGCGGACCTCAGCGCCGAGGTGGAGCGTGGCCTGAAGAAGGCCCGCGTTAAGGTCCTCACTGCCAGCAAGGTAACGCGGATCGATCGGGCGGGCAGCAGGCCGCAGGTGCACATAGAGGGGGCGGCCGGTGAGACCGCTGTTGAGGTCGAGCGCATACTGGTAGCCGTAGGCAGACGAGCGAACGTGGAAGCCCTTGGCCTGGCCGAGACCGGAGTGGAGGTCACCAAAGGCGGGATCAAGGTGGACGAGTTCCAGCGCTCAAACCAGCCGGACCTGTATGCCATTGGCGACGTGTGCGGCGGGATTCAGTTGGCCCACGTGGCCATGCATCAGGGCGTGATTGCGGCAGAGAACGCGCTGGGGGGCCACCGCGTTATGCACTACAATGCTGTACCGAGCTGCGTATTCAGTTGGCCGGAAGTGGCCACGGTAGGTCTCACTGAGGAGGCAGCGCGCAGCCAGGGGTACGACGTTCAGGTCGGCAGGTTTCCTTTCCGCGCCAATGGCAAGGCCCTTGCCCAGGGCGATCACGATGGGCTGGTCAAGATCGTATCCGAATCCAAGTTCGGTCAGGTGCTGGGAGTGCACATCGTCGGGCCTCACGCCAGCGATTTGATCCAGGAAGGGACCCTCGCGCTGGGCCTTGAGGCTACGCTGGACGAGCTCGACAACACGATCCACCCCCATCCCACGTTGAGCGAGGCCATCGCCGAAGCCGCGCTCAGCGTGCGAGGAAAGGCACTGCATATCTGATGGCCGAGATCAAGGTGGTAGGCGCGGGGCTCGCCGGAGCGGAAGCGGCCTGGCAGGCAGCTCAGCGCGGGGTGCAGGTGACTCTCTGTGAGATGCGCCCCGCTCAGATGACGCCGGCCCACCGTACCGCTGCGATGGCCGAGCTCGTGTGCAGCAACTCCCTGGGGTCCGACCTGGTTGACCGCGCCCCCGGGCTCCTCAAGGCCGAGCTGCGTTTCCTGCGCTCAGTCATCCTCTCTTGCGCCGACGAGACCGCAGTTCCCGCTGGAGGAGCGTTGGCCGTAGGCCGCGAGGCCTTTGCCGACCTGGTCACGCGGCGAATCGAGAGCCACCCACTCATCGAGGTGCGCCGCGAGCATCTCGAGCGCATTCCTGAAGAGGGGACGGTGGTCATCGCCACGGGCCCTCTGACCTCGCCGGCGTTGGCGGAACAGCTAGCGGCCTTTGCCGGAGCAGAGCATCTCTACTTCTACGACGCCATGGCGCCGATCGTTACCGTGGATTCGGTCGACATGAGCAGGGCCTTTCGGGCATCGCGCTACGACCGCGGCGAAGGCGACTATATCAACTGCCCGATGGATGAGGCCGAGTACGAGTGTCTTGTGGATGCCCTCCTGGAGGCAGAGACGATTCATCTGCACGATCTGGAGCACGAGAACCAGCACTTTTTCGAGGCCTGTCTGCCGGTGGAGGTTCTGGCACGGCGCGGGAGACAGGCCCTTGCTTTCGGGCCTCTCAAACCGATGGGCCTGATCGACCCACGCACGGGCAAGAGGCCCTATGCCGTGGTGCAGCTCAGGCAGGACAATCTGGCCGGCACGCTCTACAACCTGGTCGGCTTTCAGACGAACCTCAGGTGGCCAGAGCAGAAACGGGTCTTTAGCCTCATCCCGGGCCTGGAGAACGCCGTGTTCGTGCGCTTTGGCCAAATGCACCGCAACACCTTTCTCAACTCCCCGGCGCTGCTCGAGCCGACGATGCAGAGCCGCACTCGGCCTGGCCTGTTCTTTGGCGGCCAGATCACCGGCACGGAGGGCTACATCGGGTCGACGGCCAGCGGCTATGTGGCGGGGCTCAACGCAGCCAGGCTGGCTCTGGGTCAGCCCTTGCTTACGTTTCCCACCGAGACCATGATCGGCGCAATCTGCAACTATGTCGCGCGGGCCGACCCGACCAACTTCCAACCGATGAAGGTCAACTTTGGGCTGCTGCCTGCTCTGCAGCATCCCAAGAGGCGCAAGCGGGAGAGATACCAGTCCTTCAGCCAGCGAGCCCTCGAGACGTTGCAGCAGTTCGCCGCCAGCGAGCCACTCTTGCCAGCACAGTGAACATCCTCCGAAGCACGGTCGGCTTTGGAGCTGCTAGCCGAACGGGCTAGAATAGACCCTTGGGCACAGAGACATGCTGGCATTATCAACTGGCACGCTGCACAACTATGGTCTGGACCGGGTTTTCGCTCTGGCGCGAGAGGCTGGTTTTCAAGACATCGAGGTCATCGTCGACGCGCGGTGGGACACCCGTCAGAGGGGGTACCTTGACTCACTTCGCCAACGGCACGGCCTGCCCATCGTCTCGTTACACGCTCCCTTCCTGCCCGGCATCCAGGGCTGGAACAACGATCCAGTGGCGAGCCTCAAGAACACCGTACAACTGGCTGCTGACCTCCAGGTAGGGACCGTGGTCTGCCACGTGCCAATGCGTTGGCACTGGCTGAGCATCGATAGCAGCCTGCTCCGCCGAAGAGTAAGGGCACCGATCCTGTGGCCACGGTCGCACGGCGAACGAGCCAGGTCGCTGGCCGCAGTCCGGGAACTCGCCAGGCCGAACGTCGCTGTCTTGTTGGAGAACATGCCGGCATCCTTGTTCCTAGGTATTCGCTATGGTTTGTACGCACCGAACCGGCTCCAGGAGTTGGCCAAGCTCGGCGACCTCGTGCTGGACACAACGCACGTGGGAACGTGGGGCTGGGACCTCATGGAGGTGTACGAACAGCTCAAACCGCGGGTGCGACATGTCCATCTGTCGGACTATAACGGTCACGAGCACATCCCGCCCGGGAAGGGGAGCCTCCCACTGGCCGCTTTCCTCCGCGCGCTCGCTATCGACGGGTACGGCGGGAGCATAGTCGTGGAGAGCGGCCCGGAGCACTTTTCGCCCAATGACGAGAAGCAGATAGTTGCCGGCCTGAAGGCTTGCGTCGACTACTGCCAAACCCATTTTCGGAAGGAAGTTGTCGTATAGCAATGAGCCATTTCAAGACACGCCTGGTGCCCATTATTGTCAACGACTTCCGGCGCGTTGTTATGCGAAGGGTGGCGGCGCTGATCGGTTTGACGGTTGCCTGTCTGGCGGTGAATTCATGCCGCCCCAGGCCGGAACTGTTCGATGGGAAACGGGCCTATCGGCACGTGGTTGCGCAGTGTGACATCGGCCCGCGAATCGTAGGCACCGAGGGCGGACAGAAGGCTGCCGAGTACATCACGCAGGAACTGGATAAGCTGGGCTGGACGGTGGAGCGTCAGGAATTCACCTTTCATGGTGTCATGGGTCAAAACGTGATTGCCAGTCGCGGCAGCGGTGACCTGTACCTGCTTGGCGCCCACTATGACACGAGGCCCATCGCTGATCGCGACCCGACCAACCCGACGCAGCCAGTGCCTGGCGCAAACGATGGTGCCAGCGGCGTGGCGGTGCTGCTCGAGCTGGCTCGGGTTCTCGATCAGTCCAAGGTCAACAAGCAGGTATGGCTGGCCTTCTTTGACGCTGAGGACTGCGGGAACATCAATGGCTGGCCATTCTCGGTGGGCGCGGCGCACATGGCTGAGCACCTGAGTGTTCAGCCCAAGGCCGTCGTTGTGGTCGACATGGTGGGGGACGAAGATCAACGTTTCATGTGGGAGACCGCATCGAACGACGCCTTGAATCGTTCCCTGTGGGCCGTAGCAGCGGACCTGGGCTATCAACACCAGTTCATCCCTCGCCTCGGCTACTCCATCATTGATGATCATGTGCCGTTCCTGCAGCGAGGGTTTACAGCGATTGACATAATTGACTTCGATTATCCTTACTGGCACACTACCCAGGATACGCCAGACAAGGTCAGTCCCGAGAGCCTGCAGAGGATCGGACGGGTCCTTCAGAAATGGCTTGAGCAGTAGGCCCGGGCAACCATCGACAGCAGATGAGGAGACAGGTGCCGTGAGAGTTGCCAAGCGAGTTACCGATCTTCCGGCTTACGCCTTTGCCGTGGCCGGCAAGCAATTGGAGGAGATGCGCGCCCGCGGCGTGGACGTCATCGACCTGGGCATTGGGAGCCCTGATCTTCCGCCGCCTGCGCCCATCATCGAGGCGCTCTACCATTCTGCTCAAAGAGCAGACTCGCACGGCTATGCGGGCTACTATGGCCTGCCAGCCTTGCGTCGTGCCGTCGCCGACTATTACCAGCGGCGCTTTGCGGTACAGGTTGATCCGAACAAAGAAGTCGCGATGTTGATTGGCTCCAAAGAGGGGCTCTTCAATGCCGCCCTGGCCTTTCTGGACCCGGGAAACGTGGTTCTGATCCCTGACCCGGGCTATCCCACCTATCACCTCGGCGCGCACATGGTCGGCGCTGTCCAGTACTCCTTGCCGCTGCGCGAGGAGCGAGGCTTCTTGCCCGACCTGGAGGCGATTCCTGCCGACGTTGCCGACGCGGCGCGGGTGCTCTGGCTCAACTATCCTAACAACCCGACCGGCGCCGTCGCTGACATGAGCTTTCTGGAGAATGCAGTGGCCTTTGCGCGGCATCATGACCTGCTGCTGTGCTACGACAACCCCTATTGCGACCTGACCTTCGATGGCTACAAAGCGCCCAGCATCCTCGAGATCCCCGGGGCCAAGGACGTGGTTCTCGAGTTCAATTCGCTGTCCAAGACCTACAACATGGCCGGCTGGAGAGTCGGTATGGCGGTGGGAGGGGCTGAGGCGGTGAACGCCCTGGCCCGGGTCAAGACCAACATCGACTCGGGCATCTTCCGCCCCATTCAGGACGCGGCAATACAGGCTCTGAACGGAGACCAGTCCTGGCTGCTGGAACGCAACGCCATCTATCAGCGGCGCAGGGATGTGGTAATGAGCTGGCTGCCCGCCGCCGGGCTGGAGGCCAGGGTTCCGCGCGCCGCGATGTATGTGTGGGCGAGGGTGCCAGCCGGGCGCACCTCACGTGAATTCTCAGGGCAGGTGTTGGAGCAGACGGGAGTGTGGATCACCCCTGGTCCGACCTTTGGTGAGGCCGGCGAGGGCTATGTGCGCATTGCGCTGACGTTGCCCGAGGAGCGGCTGCGCGAAGCAGGGGACCGAATCCACTCGGCCAGCCTGCCACGGTAGTACTGACTGGAGGAATGCCGTTTGCCCAGAGAATACCTCTCCACAGCCCCCAGACCAGAACGCGCCTACCTGGTAGGGGCGGAAATCAAAGGGACCAGCTCGGCCTGGAGTCTGGAGGACTCGGTCAGCGAGTTGAGCCGGCTGGCTGATACCGCGGGCCTGGAGGTAGTGGGCCAGACTCTGCAACGCCTGGCGACCATCAATCCGGGGACCTTCATCGGCAAGGGCAAGGTCGAGGAGCTCTCGCTACTGGCCCGGGAACTAGATGTAGACGTGTTTGTCTTTGACGATGAGCTCACGCCGGCTCAGCAGCGCAACCTCGAGCGCGAACTCAAGGAGAAGGTGCTGGACCGCACGGCGCTCATCCTGGACGTGTTCGCCGGCCACGCGCAGACTCGAGAAGGCGCACTCCAGGTGGAGCTGGCGCAGTATGAGTATCGACTGCCGCGGCTCACCAGGGCCTTCACCAATCTCGCCCAGCAGACTGGCGGCGGAGCCGCCAGAGGAGGCGCTGCTGGAGTGGGTCTTCGCGGGCCAGGCGAAACCAAGCTCGAGACGGACCGCCGGCTGGTGCGCCACCGCATCACACAGCTCAAGAAGGAACTGGAGCAAGTGCGCAGCCACAGGGAGCAGTACCGCCGGCACCGGCGTCAGCAGGGAACCCCTGTCGTGTCGATGGTAGGCTATACGAACGCAGGCAAGTCCACACTGCTGAACGCTCTGACCGGCGCTGGCGTCCTGGCGACAGACCGGTTGTTTGCCACCCTTGACCCGGTCACCAGGCGACTGACGCTTCCCGGCGGAAAAGAGGTGTTGATCACCGACACGGTTGGCTTCATCCAGAAGCTGCCCACGCAACTGGTGGCGGCCTTTCGGGCCACCCTTGAGGAGATCACCGAGGCCGACCTCATCCTGCACGTCATCGACATAACACACCCCAATGCAGCCCAGCAAATGCAGACCGTTGAGGCAGTGCTGACCGAGATTGGCGTCAGGGACAAGCCAGTTGTCCTCGCTCTGAACAAGGTTGACCTGCTCGCCGACCTGCGCCAGTCCAATGAATGGGCATCGGCTCGCGGCAACGCGGTGCCCATTTCGGCACTCTGTGCCAGGGGCCTCGACCAACTGCTGTTCCGCATCGAGTCGGCGCTGGCCGCGCAGATGGTGCCGGTACGTGCCACCATCCCCTATACTGCCAGCGAGCTGATCGCTCAGTTCCATCGGTTGGGCATCGTGGCTGAGGAACGCGCCAGAGCCAAGGGCGTGTTGCTCGAAGGTCGAATACCGCCGGGGCTGTTGAGTCGACTCGAACCCTATCTCGAGTAGAGCCCTCGCAACCTGTGGACAGGAGGGTCGAAGCAGCGCCATGAGAGAGATCAAGGGGTTGGCGGCGTCTGACGGCATTGCGGTTGGGCCATCCTTCGTGTATCCGTCCCAGGCGCAGGCCTACCGTGAGACTTGTACGCCCGAGGAACGAGCTGTTCAAGTCCAGCGACTCGGCCTGGCCTTCGCGAAGGCCCACGACGAGCTTGATGTGGTGTACCAGAAAGCTCGTGGCACCGCAGGGGAAGAGGCCGCGGCCATCTTCCTCGCTCACCAGGAGTTCCTTGAGGACCCGGCGCTGCGCGACGAGGCAGAGAAGCTCATTCAGGATTCCAGTTTCACTGCAGAGGCCGCGACCAGGACGGCCTTTGAGCTGTACGCGCAGCAGCTTGAAGCTCTGGAGGACTCCTACTATCGAGAGCGCGCCGTCGACCTCAGAGATGTCTCACGGCGAGTCGTGCGCATCCTCACCGGGGCGCAAGATGTGGCTGCTCTGGCCAATCTGAACGAACCGGTGATTGTCGTGGCCCACGACCTGACGCCCTCGGACACCGCGCAGATGGACAAGTCAAAGGTGCTGGGCTTTTGCACCGCATCAGGCGGCCTCACCTCACACACGGCGATCCTCGCCCGGATTCTCGGCATTCCGGCGGTCGTGGGCCTGGGCGAGTCGCTGCTCGAGGTTACGGACGGGCAGACGCTAATCGTGGATGGCAGAGGCGGCCGGGTGATAACAGACCCGGATGCAGGGACCAGAGCCGAGTTCCTGCGAAAGAAGCACCAGTGGCTGGGCGAACAGACGAGGCTCAAGTCGGCCGCATCGCGCCAGGCCACAACCAAGGACGGCCACCCGGTGCAGGTAGTGGCCAACATCGCCGATGCGACCTCGGCGCAGGTCGCGCTGGATTGCGGAGCAGAGGGCGTAGGACTGTACCGGACAGAGTACCTGTACCTGAACCGCCAGAGCATCCCCACGGAGGCTGAGCAATACCGTGACTACCGGGCGGTAGCTGATGTGATGGGCTCACGGCCTCTGCTGATCCGAACCCTCGACATCGGCGGAGACAAGCAACTGCCGTACGTCGACTTTGGCCACGAGCAGAACCCCTTTCTCGGATGGCGTGCCATTCGGCTCTGCCTCGATAGGCCAGAGCTGTTTGAGCCGCAGCTTCGCGCCATTCTGCGCGCTAGCGCAGACCGCAACGTGCAGATCATGTTCCCGATGGTGGCGACTCTGTGTGAACTACGGCGAGCCAGGCGGGCCGTCGAGCGGGTGAAGCAGCAATTGCGCGATGAGAACATCCCCTTTGACCCGCAGACGCCGATCGGCATCATGGTGGAGATTCCATCGGCCGCTATGGCCGCCGACCTGATCGCCCCCGAGGTGGATTTCTTTAGCATCGGCAGCAACGATCTCATCCAGTACACTCTGGCCTGCGATAGAGGCAATGAGCGCGTCGCGCATCTGTATGACCCGCTGAACCCCGCCGTGCTGCGATTGATCCAGCGGGTGATCGAGGCAGGTCACCAGGCAGGGAAATGGGTCGGCATGTGCGGCGAGATGGCAGGCGATCCAGAGGCCATTTCGGTGCTGCTCGGACTGGGCCTGGACGAGTTCAGCATGAACCCGTCTGCTATCCCCGTGGCCAAAGAGCTGCTTCGTGCGCTCACCGTTCGGCAGGCGAGGGAAATCGCAGCGAGAGTCCTCGGTATGAGCACGTCTGACGAGATTCGGGCGTACCTTGCCACACTCGGACTCCCGGCCCGTGGCTAGCCCAGCCAAGTCGATTGGCATAATCCTTCGCCTCAGAGGGCTACAGCCTACCTGATAGCGACATAATCGCCTCGCGCCTTAATCCGCATGCCTGTCTTGCCGCGGGCTGTGCAGCGGCCTCTCTACACTGCTTCGTTTCGCCTCCGGAGCCCGGCACCGTGCCGCGCACGCGGTCCAGGATCGCAGGCAAACAGCCCATGGTCGGGACCGTCCCTCTGCTTCCGGCGGCTTGTCAAACGGGATATGAAGTTCGCACTATGCTTCTTATGTAGTATTACGCCGCATTTAGCGACTTGGCCAGGCGTTCACTCTGACGCGATGTACACGGTTACGAAGCAAGATCGTGGCAGACCGTGCGCGATCAGCTTGGCAAGTTGGTGCCGATCGACCGTGCACACCGCCAGCCAGGTCGCCGTTCCGCTGGTTTGCCAAGGCCCCGGACCTGACGTAGAATCAGCAAATGCGTGACCGCTCAGAACACCCATCATTGACCGTCAAGTCCGGATCAATCTCCCACGTGAGGCTTTCATCACTTCACCAGTGGCTGCTGTTCGGCCTCGTTCTCGCAACCGTGACGGCGGTCGCCGGCCTGGCAGGATTCCTGATCGGCCGTGGCCAGCTCTCGCTTATGGCGCGCGGGCTCCCTGGAACGCCTCCAGCACAAGCCCAGCGATTCTTGCCTTTCTGGGAGGCCTGGCTCAAGATAGAACGGCTGTTCTACTCACAGCAGCCGCTTGATCCCACGGCCATGACCTACGGAGCCATCTCGGGAATGCTCGATTCGCTGCATGATCCTTATGCCGGATTCTCTACCCCGCCCGAGCACCAGATGGAGAATGAGGGCTTTGCCGGTGAGTTCGGTGGGATCGGTGCCTGGCTGGCGCGGGATGAACGCGGCACCTATGTTGCTTCGCTTCAGCCTGGCTCTAGCGCTGAGAGCGCCGGGCTGGAAACTGGAGACCGGGTACTGACCGTCGCAGACAAAGAGATCGGAATGGCCGAGCTGCCGAGCACTGCCCTTCTGATCCGCGGGCCGGTGCCGTCCACAGTGCACCTGGTGGTGGAGCGCGGTGGCGCCGAGCTGTCCTTTGACATACCGCGTCTGGTCGTCGAGCGTGCGAGCGTCCAGTGGTCGATGGCCTCTGCGGCAGTGGGCTACGTGCGCATTCTGGATTTCACCGGGCGCACCGCCCACGAGTTCGCCACAGCACTGGCAGAACTGGCTGCGGCTGACGCGAGGGCCATGTTGCTTGACCTGCGGGGCAACGGAGGTGGACTGGCCTCAGCAGCGCCAGGCGTGCTGGCGCAGTTGGTGACTGGAGGCATTGCCTACCGCGAGGTGAGATCCAGTGGTGAGGAAACGCGCGTCGCAATTCCTTTCGCTGCGACCCCGCCAGCACCACTGCCTCTGGCGGTGTTGGTTGACGCTGGCACGGCGAGCGCCGCCGAGATTATCGCCGCGGCGATCCAAGACTATGAACGGGGTCCCCTGATTGGCACGAGGACCTATGGTAAGGGCTCGGTGCAGGGCCTGTTCACGCTGAAAGACGGCTCGAGCATTCGCATCACGACGGCCAGGTGGCTTACCCCTCACGGGCGCCCGATCGAAGGCGTGGGCCTCCAGCCCGAGCTGATCGCCCAGAACGACCAAGAGGCGTTGTCCCTGGCCAAGGAATACCTAGCCAACCAGGCCGGGATCGTCGTCGAGTCGCTGCGTCTGCCCCTACTGGGCGACAGCGACGGAAAGGTGCTGGTCTAGAATACTATGTCAAGCTGCCGCAGATACGCCCTAATTGCGCTGCTGCTCTGTCTTGTGGGGACCGCGGTATTCGTCGCCGGGTTTGGCCTGGGGCGATACGTTTTCCCATCCAGCGACTCTCGAGCCTGGCAAGTGGCGAGCGAGCAGCGACAGCAGTTCTCCCCTTTCTGGGAGGCCTGGCGCATCATCGAGGACGAGTACTATACTGAGCAACCCCTGGACTATCAGGCGATGACCTATGGCGCGGCGCGGGGAATGGTCGCGTCCCTTGGCGATCCTCATACCGCCTTCCTCACTCCTGAGGAAGCGGACATGTTCAGTCAGGACCTGACCGGGACCTTTGGTGGCATTGGCGTCACCATCACGCCAACAGACGACGGCTTTGTTCAAGTCGTCAAGCTCATTCCCGGTGGTCCGGCCGAGAAAACGGTCCTGCAGCCCGGTGATGTGGTTCTCGCAGTCGACGGTACCTCCATTCACGGGATGAGCCAGAACGAGGCCATCGCGCTCATTCGGGGTGAGGTGGGCACTCAGGTCACGCTCCGAGTACGGCACGAAGGCCAGGAGATGGACCTGACACTCACCCGGGCGATCATTGCCATCCCAGTGACCGAGCGCAAGATGCTAGACAACAACATCGCCTACCTGTACGTTGGCGAGTTCAACGCACGCGCCGCCGACCTGGTCAAGACCGACCTGACGGATCTGCTGAAGCATGAACCTCGGGGGCTGATCCTGGATCTCCGCGGCGATCCAGGGGGTTACCTGCACATCGTGGAGCAGGTGGCCGACGAGTTCCTGCCCGAAGGCGTTCTGGTGATCGAGCGCAGCTCTACCGGGGCTGAGAGTAGGCGGAACACCACCGCGAGTGGATTGGCCGAGAGCATCCCCCTGGTGGTACTGGTTGACGGTGGCAGCGCCAGCGCATCAGAAATCCTGGCCGGGGCGGTGCAAGACAGAGGCCGCGGGGTGCTGATCGGAGAACAGACCTACGGCAAGGGCTCAGTGCAGGTGACTGAGCGGCTCAGTGACCGCTCGGCCGTCGCCGTGACCATTCGTCGCTGGTTCACCCCGGCAGACCGAGCCATCGACGGCAAAGGGCTCACACCGGACATTGTTGTCGAATACACCGAAGAGGACGCAAAGGCCGGTCGTGATCCGCAACTGGACCGCGCCATCAAGTACCTGATGGAGAATACGGCGCAGTGACAGAGCAGCGCGTGCTGGCGTCGAATCGCAAGGCCTATCACGACTACTTTCTCGACGATGCCCAGGAAGCTGGCATCGTGCTTACGGGCACAGAGATCAAGTCCATCCGTGAGGGCAAGATGAACTTGCGTGATAGCTATGTACAGATCCGCAGCGGACAGGCTTTCCTCGTGAACGCCCACATATCCCCCTACTCTCAGGGCAACAGGGCCAATCCGGACCCGAGGAGAGACCGCAAGCTGCTGCTCCACAAGCGCGAAATCCGCCGCCTCCAGGCTGCCGTGCAGGAGAAGGGCCTGACCATTGTGCCCCTCAAGGTGTACCTCAAGAACAACCGGGCCAAGGTGGAGATCGCCCTGGCCAGGGGCAAGAAACTTTATGACAAGCGCGAAGCCATAGCGAAGCGGGATTCGGACAGGCAGCTCAAGGCCGAGATCAAGAATCGCCGCTAGTTCTGCTGCATTTGACTGATGCGCCCGCCCGGAGTACAATAGCCACGTACGGGGATGACAGGTCTCGACGGGGAGGGCTGGCTCCGGACTGCAAGCTGAGGTGCCTCCACCTCGTAAAACAGGGGCAAAGATCAAGTGCCAATACAGCACGAACACCGGCGTATGCTTACGCCATGGCCGCCTAAGGCGACCATAGCCTAGCAAAAAGCCCTGGCCGCTTAGCGCGGCCACGTCCACTCCGGGCTCTCCTGGGCGGTCCGGAACTGGGCGTCATCAAAGCCGAGGTGCGGTCGCTCCCACGCCGATAAGGGCGACTCAAGGCCCCTCGAGAGAGGGGATCGGCTGGCCCCCTTCAACTCTGTCGGTTGAGGTGATCCGGGGCAAGATCAATTAGCCGACTAGGCTTGTAGGATGTCCAGAGTCGATCTCTTCGGACGCGGGTTCGATTCCCGCCATCTCCACCTAGCACCGAGAGAGCCGCGAGCACCGCCCTAACCGGCGCCAGCCCCCGGCTCTCTTGCATTGTTGGCCTCTCGCCGTTGATGGCTATAATGGCAGTGGCTGCAAACCTGCTGTTCCAGGAGAAGCGAGTATGCAAAAAGCACTGTTGGGCATTATCGGCGGCAGCGGCGTCTACGATATGGAAGGCCTGACGGCAGTAACGGAAGAGCGCGTTAGCACACCCTATGGCGACCCGAGCGATGCGATCACCGTCGGCACTCTCTCTGGCACGCGGATAGCGTTTCTGCCCAGACACGGCCGCGGTCATCGCATCATGCCGGCGGAGGTCAACTCTCGGGCCAATATCTATGCGCTCAAGTCCCTGGGCGTTGAGTACATCGTGTCCATCAGCGCCTGCGGCAGCATGCGCGAGGATTTCGCCCCACGCAGCATAGTGATCCCGGACCAGATCTTTGACCGCACCAAGTGCCGTCCGAACAGCTTCTTTGGCAACGGTCTGGTGGTCCACATCAGTTTTGATGAACCCTACTGCCCTACCCTCAGCGACCTCGTCTTCAAGGCGGTCAAGAAGACAGGAGCAACGGTGCACAAGGGCGGCACCTTTTTGGTCATCGACGGTCCGCAGTTCTCCACCAAAGCGGAATCCAGGATCTACCGGCAGTGGGGCGTTGACATCATTGGCATGACGGCGATCCCGGAGGCCAAGCTGGCGCGAGAGGCAGAGATCTGCTACGCGGCCATGGCCCACGTCACCGACTATGACGTCTGGCACGAAACCGAGGAGCCAGTGACCGTGGCCATGTTGATCGAGAACCTTCAGGCCAACGCTGCAGTCACCAAGCGAGCGGTGCAGTACCTCGCTCCAATGGTCCAGGCGCTGCACGAACGCTCCTGCAAGTGCGCCAGTGCCCTGTCCACAGCGCTCATCACCGACCGTGCTTCCATCCCAGCGGCGCTCAAGCAAGACCTCGCCTTGCTTCTCGGCAAGTACCTCTAGTTCGGTCGCACAACGCGGGGGTGCCCAACGGTGGCGCCCCCGCTTCCTTCTTCTCCCCTGCCCGCGAGAGGACCGCCGCAGCCCGCCGCAGCGAGCCTGCCTTCGTATAGCAAAGGCCCCTTCAGGGCGTTTTCTTCAGTGGTGGGGGTCCGGTTCGGGTGATGGGACTACACGAAGTGGCCCTGCCTCAGAACGCGCTTCAAGTACTGCCCCGTGTACGAGCTCTTTACCCGCGCTACCTCTTCAGGCGTACCTTCGGCTATCAGCCTACCGCCCTCGTCGCCACCCTCCGGGCCCAGGTCCAGAATCCAGTCGGCAGTCTTGATGACGTCCAGATTGTGCTCAATGATCAGTACGGTGTTGCCAGCATCGACCAGGCGATTCAGTACCTGCAGCAGGCGATCAATATCCGCAAAGTGCAGACCGGTCGTCGGCTCATCAAGGATGTAGAGCGTGCGGCCGGTAGCCCTGCGCGAGAGCTCGCGCGAAAGCTTGACTCGCTGGGCTTCGCCGCCGGACAGAGTGGTCGCCGGCTGCCCCAGCCGGATGTAGCCCAGGCCGACTTCGGAGAGGGTCTCTAGTTTGCGGCGAATGCCGGGAATGTTCTCGAAAAAGCGCAGACCCTCATCAACCGTCATGTCCAGCACGTCGGCGATGCTCGCGCCCTTGAACTTGATTTCTAGCGCCTCACGGTTGAACCGCCGACCGTGACAGACTTCACAGGGCACATAGACATCGGGAAGGAACTGCATCGCAATCCGAATGATGCCATCGCCCTGGCAGGCCTCGCACCGCCCGCCCTTGACGTTGAACGAGAATCGCCCCGGCTGGTAGCCTCGCATCTTGGCCTCCGGCAAAGAGGCGAACAACTCGCGAATGGGAGTGAACATGTTGGTGTACGTGGCCGGATTGGAACGCGGCGTCCGTCCAATGGGCGACTGATCGATGTCAATGACCTTGTCCAGGAGCTCAATACCACGGATGCTCTCGTGCGCCCCGGCTCGCTCCTTGGCTCGATAGATGCGCTGCGCCAGCGCCCTGTACAGCACCTCGATGACCAGGCTCGATTTCCCCGAGCCAGAGACACCGGTCACGCAGACGAACTTGCCCAGCGGGATGCGCACGCTCACCGACTTGAGGTTGTTCTCGGTGGCTCCAATGACCTCGAGGAACTTGCCGTTGCCCTGGCGTCTCTTCGCAGGAACGGGAACGCGGCGTTCGCCGCGAAGATACATACCGGTCAGCGACGACGGCGCCGCGATTATGTCATCCAGAGCGCCGGCAGCCACGACGGAGCCGCCGTGCTCACCGGCCCCTGGCCCCAGGTCCACGATATAGTCCGCCGAGCGGATGGTTTCCTCGTCGTGCTCGACTACAATCAGCGTATTGCCCAGGTCGCGCATCCCGAGCAGAGTGTCGATCAGGCGCCTGTTGTCACGCTGATGCAAGCCCACGCTCGGTTCGTCGAGGATGTATAGCACTCCCATGAGTTGAGACCCAATCTGGGTAGCAAGGCGGATTCGCTGGGCCTCCCCTCCCGAGAGGGTTGCCGCCATTCGGTCGAGTGTGAGATAGTCCAGGCCCACGTTGATCATAAAACCAAGTCGGTCATTGATCTCCTTGAGGACCTGCCGCGCGATGGTCGCCTCTCGCTTGGAGAACGTCAGCGGCAACGTCCGCAGCCAGTCCCTGGCCGCTGACACCGATAGGGCCGTGACGCCGACGATCGACTGGCCCCCCACTGTCACTGCCAGACTCTCCGGCTTGAGCCGCTTGCCACCGCAAGTGGGACAGGGGCGCGTGGTCATGTACGACTCGATCTGGGCGCGGATATAGTCCGAGTTGCTTTCCCTGTACCGCCTCTGCAGGTTCGGAATGACGCCCTCGTACGTGGTTTCATAATCCCGCGAGTGCCCAAAGCGATTGTGGTAGTGCAAGCGAATGACATCGCCCTCAGAACCATAGAGCAGGGCTTTCAGTTGCTGCGGCGTGAGTTGCTCAACCGGGGTATCCATGGTGAACCCGTAGTGGGCGGCCAGCCCTTCAAAGAGCTGCCCAAAGTAGCTGTCATCCTCTGCGTTCCGTGAGAGATTGAACGGGCTGGGTTCAATGGCGCCCTCAGCGAGCGACAGTGACCTGTCCGGGATGACGAGGTCCGGATCGATCTCGAGCAGGCTGCCCAGGCCGGTGCACGACGGGCAGGCCCCGTGGGGGCTGTTGAAGGAGAATGTCCGCGGCTCGATCTCCGGCAGACTGATGCCACAATGCGCGCAGGCGAGGTGCTCAGAGAACAACAGCTCCTCGCCCTTCTCCGGCACAACCCGCACCAGCCCGTCACCAAGCTTGAGCGCGGTCTCCACCGAGTCGGCCAGCCGCAGACGGTCAGTGCCCGTCTCGGGGTCACCGGTGTCTTCCACCACCACTCGGTCAACCACCGCTTCGATGGTGTGCATCTTGTAGCGTTCCAGGACAATGTCGTCAGTGACCTCTCGGACCTGGCCGTCCACCCGGGCACGCACCAGACCCGCCTTGCGGATGTCCTCGAACACGCGAGTGTGCTCGCCCTTGCGCGCCTCGATCAACGGCGCCAGGATCATCACTCGGCTGCCCTGTGGGATCGCCATCACCGCGTCAACGATCTGCTGCACGGTCTGCTTGGCCACTACCCGGCCGCAGCGCGGGCAGTGAGGAATGCCTACTCTGGCGAACAGCAGGCGCAGGTAGTCATAGACCTCGGTAATCGTGCCGACGGTGGAGCGAGGGTTGTGTCCCGCTCCCCGCTGATCGATGCTGATGGCGGGGGACAGTCCCTCGATAGAATCCACATCGGGTTTGTCCATCTGTCCCAGGAACTGCCTGGCATAGGCCGACAGCGATTCGACGTATCGCCTCTGCCCTTCTGCATAGATGGTGTCGAACGCGAGCGAGGATTTGCCAGAGCCGCTGATGCCGGTAATCACGATCAGCCTGTCCCTGGGCAGTTCCACGTCGATGTTCTTGAGATTGTGCTCCCGAGCACCACGTATGATGATCTTGTCCTGAGGCATTCTCGCCCACCCTCCAAGAGCCGCGCGCGCGTCGCTCGCCACCACAGACTAGCACATATGTGCTACTTCGTCAAGGTCGCGGTGATTGGTGATTATAGCTGCGACTGCCACGGAAGAGCAACCTGCGCCATGGTAGAATCCCCTTGGCAGCGCCCAAGCCCTGTGCTATAATTGAAAGCCGGAAGGAGACGCCGTATGAAGGACTGCTCATTACCCACCAGGTTGGTCGTCTGGGTGCAAGGTGGTGGTGATCTCGGCACAGGAGTGGCCCACCGGCTGCACCGGGCGGGTCTTGCGGTTGTGGTCACCGAGACGAGTCCACCGCTGGTCATCAGGCGGGCGGTGGCCTTTGCCAATGCCGTCTTTGAAGGCCGATGGGAGGTCGAGGGTGTCACGGCTGTGCTGGTAACCACCGCAGCCGAAGCGCGACGGGCGCTGGCGAACGGCGACGTCCCGGTGTTGGTTGACCCTGCTGGCGAGACGGCCCTTGCTCTTGCTCCGCGGGCGGTGGTTGACGCACGCATGCTCAAGACCAGCGCCGGGCCGGGGTGGCGAGGTCAGATGATCGCCATCGGACTGGGGCCAGGCTTTGCCGCTGGAGTTGATGTGGATGCCGTTGTCGAAACCCAGAGGGGTCACTACCTCGGTCGGGTAATTCTGTCCGGATCGGCTGCTCCTAACTCGGGCGTGCCAGGCGCCGTGGGTGGCGTCGGCCAGGAGCGCGTTCTTCGTTCGCCCGCTGACGGACGACTGTGCTGTTCAGTGCAGATTGGCGACAGGGTGGAAGCAGGGCAGGTTCTGGCGACAGTATCTGGCCAGCCGGTCACGGCCGCAATCTCCGGCGTGGTTCGCGGTCTCCTCCACGATGGTCAGGAAACGACCCGTGGCAGCAAGATCGGCGATATCGATCCTCGCGGGGTGCGGGACTATTGCTTCACCATTTCGGACAAGGCGCGGGCAATAGGAGGCGGCGTGCTCGAGGCCCTCATGCTCCTGTCTCGCTCGGCCGGGGATGTCGCACCGCAGGCCTCGAGCCTAGGAGAGTAGTGCCTCTTCCTTTGACAAAGCCGGTTTCGTAGGGTAATCTGCGCGGCGAAAGGAGCCATCATGGCCTTTGATGAATACGTCACGCCAGCCAGTGTCGAGGAGTCAGTGGCGATGCTGGCATCACTGCGCGGCGCCGGCCGGGTGATCGCCGGCGGCACTGACCTGGTGATCCAGCTTCAGCACAGGGAGCGCAAGGCGAGCTGCCTGGTGGACGTGACTGGCATTCCCGGCCTGGCCGAGATCAGACGGGAGGACTCATTCATCATCGTGGGTGCTGCGACGACCTTTGCGCAGCTCGAGCAGTCACCCATCGTGCGCAGAGGGGCGCCGGTGCTGGCCGAGGCCGCATCCTGGGTAGGTTCCCCTCAGATCAGGAACGTCGGCACCCTCGGCGGGAATGTAGTCAACGCCCAGCCGGCGGCGGATGGCTCCATCGCCCTCCTGGCCCTTGACGCCGAGGCCGAAATTGCGAATCTCACCGGCAGGCAGTGGGTGCCGCTGGATAGCCTGTTCGTCAGCCCCGGCGTGTCTCGAATCGATGCCACCGCGGAGATGATCACCGCGTTTCGTTTTCGGCCCCAGGCGGCGTGGGAAGGGTCGGCTTTTGAACGACTGGCCAGGCGCCGAGCTCTCTCCCTGCCACTGATCAATGTTGGAGTGCGCGTTCAGCTCAACGCGGAGCGGACGCACGTGCGGAGTGCTCGCATCTCCATCGGCCCGGTAGCGCCTGTCCCGTTTCGCGCCGGGGCGGCAGAAAAGCTGCTGCAGAGCCGGGCCCTCGATGAAGCGACAATCCGGGAGGCGTCCGAGGTAGCAGCCCGCGAGGGCAATCCGCGTTCCAGTCTCCTTCGCGCCAGCAAAGAGTATCGCATTGAACTCGTGCGCACGCTCACCGAACGAGCCCTCAGCCGGGCAATCCAGGCCGCGAGAGGTTGATCGATGGACAAGAACCTGATCCTGCGAATGACTGTCAACGGCCAGGTCGTGGAGGTACCAGTCTCAGCGACCGACACTCTGGCCACCGTTCTACGTGAAAACCTGGGACTGACCGGCACCAAGATCGGCTGCGAAGAAGGCGAATGCGGTGCCTGCACCGTCCTGGTCGACGGCCTGGCCGTGAACTCGTGCCTCTACCTGGCAATGAAGGCGCACGGCAAGACGATACGTACCGTTGAGGGACTGGCCAGGAACGGCCAGTTGCATCCTCTGCAGCAGGCATTCATCGATCATGGTGCGGTGCAGTGCGGCTACTGCACCCCCGGCATGCTGCTGAGCGCGGTGGCCCTGCTGGAGCAGAACCCCCATCCCACCGACGACGAGATCAGACGGGCGATCTCGGGCAACCTCTGCCGCTGCACCGGCTACATCAAGATCATCGACGCCATTCGGGCCGTTGCGGAAGGGCACTGATCAATCGCCCCGAACCCTGACATTGCAGACGGCTCGATGAGCCTGAGTAACGCGCCACCCCCCAACCTCGAGCCGTGGCAGAGCCACGCTCCCGCGCTGGGCGTGTACGTGCACATCCCCTTCTGCGTGCTCAAATGCGCCTACTGCGACTTTAACTCTTATGCCGGCCTGAGCGAGCTGCATGCTCCGTATGTTGCTGCTCTGATCTCTGAGCTACAACTCCAGACCGAGCGAGCCGACCGGCCCATCGTGGACACGGTCTACGTCGGCGGCGGCACCCCTACTGTCCTGCCGCCAGACGCTGTCGGTAGCATACTGACGGCTCTGCATGAATGCTGCCGCGTTGCGGCTGATGCAGAGATCACGCTGGAGGCCAATCCCGGAACTGTCTCGCGCCAGACGCTCCACGCTCTGCGTGGGCATGGCGTCAATCGCCTGAGCCTGGGAGTACAGAGTTTCGATGACGCGGAACTCCGCTTGCTCGGTCGAATCCACAGTGCTGCTCAGGCACGGGAGGCCGTGTCCGCAGCCAGGGCAGCGGGTTTCACCAATCTGAATCTCGACCTGATCTATGGATTGCCGTATCAATCGGTGGCGGGCTGGCTGACCAGCCTCGAAGGTGCCCTGCGGTTAGAGCCGGACCACCTCTCGCTCTACTGCCTGACACTGGAGGAAGGCACCCCGCTGTACGAGGAGGTGAGCCGCGGCTCGGTGCCCGCATCCGACCCCGACCTTGCCGCGGAGATGTACGAGCGGGCCCGGGACCTGCTGGCAAGGCACGGATTCGTGCACTATGAGCTGTCGAACTGGGCTCGCCATGCAACCACCTCGCGGTACAACTCGCGTCTCTCTCTCGAGCCGGGCTGCCGATCCTGCCGCCACAATCTCAAGTACTGGACTGGACAACCCTACCTGGGTATCGGGGCCGGAGCTCACTCGTACCTGAACAGCGTTCGCTGGCGCAACGTATCCCAACCGGCGGCCTACATCGACGCGATCAGTCACAGCGGCAGCGCACGCTGCGATGAGGAGTTGATCACCACAGAAGGAAGAATGGCCGAGGCCATGTTCCTCGGTCTGCGACTCGTCGCAGGCGTCCGATGGAGCGAACTGTATGCTCGGCTTGGCTGCGACCTGAGGCGCAAGTACGTGCTGGAGCTCGCCGAGCTGGATTCGGAGGGACTGCTGACCGTCGACGCCGAATCCGCCAGGCTGACCCCCAGGGGTCAGCTTCTGGCGAATCAGGTGTTTGTTCGTTTTCTCTCCAGCTGCGAACGGTCAGGCCGGCCTGGAGCTGACCGTGAGTGAGTTGTCGTCCAGGTCAGGCCTGGCTCAGTCTGCGTCTGGCCTGTTCGATCTGCGCCCGCACAGATGACGTCGCAGTGCCCCCTTCGATTGACCGCCTCTCGACCGAAGCCCGGAAGCTCAGACTCTGTAGCGCGTTGCTTCCCAGAGCCGGGTGGATCGACTCTAGTTCTGCTGGAGCGAGCTGGCTCACACTCACGCCGAGCTCTGCCGCCCGCTTGACGGCCCGTCCTACCAGATGATGGGCCTCCCTGAATGGGATGCCTCGCTCGACGAGATAGTCGGCCAGGTCGGTGGCCAGCATGCCTGCGTCCATGGCAGCCAGCATGCGGTCTGCATTCACCGTCATCGAGGCAATGACCTGTGACACCAGCGGTAGCTCCAACTCGAGAGTATCTACCGCGTCGAACAGCGGCTCCTTGTCCTCCTGCAGGTCCTTGTTATAGCCTGAGGGCAGCCCCTTCACCATCACCAGGGCGCTGGTCAGGTGGGCAATCATCCGGGCTGACTTGCCTCTCACCAGCTCAAAGACGTCGGGGTTTTTCTTCTGTGGCATCAGACTCGACCCGGTAGAGTACGCGTCATCCAACCGCAGAAACCCAAACTCACGCGTCGCCCACAGCACAACGTCTTCGGCGAAACTGCTGAGGTGAAGTTGCACCTGTGCTGCCCAGGCCAGGAACTCGATGCAAAAGTCCCGGTCGCTCACAGCGTCGATGCTATTCTGGCTCACAGTCTGAAAGCCCAGCTCACTGGCCAGCACATGCCTGTCCAGCGGGAACGGACAGCCAGCCAGAGCCCCCGAGCCAAGGGGAAGAGTAGCGGTTCTGTGGCGCACACCAACCAGCCGCTCCCTGTCCCGCTCGAGCTTCCAATAGAACGAGAGCAGCCAGTGACTGAACAGCACCGGCTGCGCCTGCTGAAGGTGCGTGTAGCCCGGCATGACCGCGTCCAGGTGCTCCTCGGCCTTGTCCAGCAGAGCAGTCTGCAGGCCATCCAGTCCCTTCTCCAGTACGGCCAGCTTGCCCAGCAGATACAACCTCAGGTCGGTGCTGACCTGGTCGTTGCGCGAGCGGCCGGTGTGGAGCTTGCCGGCCACCGGGCCCACCAGCTCGCCCAGTCTCCGCTCGACCGCGGTGTGGATATCCTCGTCCGTCGACGTTGGGCTGAACTGGCCCGAGCGGAACTCTTCCTCCACTCGTCGCAGGCCCGACAGCAGCTCGTCGCGCTCCGCAAGAGGAATCAGTCCCGCGCGATGCAGCGCCGCGGCGTAGGCACAGCTGCCCGCGATATCGGCCTCGTAGAGACGCCAGTCAAATGGCAAAGAGTCGCCAAACTGGCGCAGCAGGTTGTCCGGTGCTTTGTCAAAGCAGCCACCCCAGAGCGTCATGGCCTTTGCCCTCCTTCCACAATGCCCGCGAGCTCAGGATAGCTAGTCACGCTGTATCAAGTCAAACTCCTCGGCCACCCCCAGCGTGCGATTGCGGCGGTCGACCAGCGCCTTCACCTTGAGCGGCAGGCCAAACAAATTGATGAACCCGGCGGCGTCTCTTTGATCATACACCACATCGTGACCAAACGTCGCAAAGTCGTCACGGTACAGGCTGTAGGGCGACTTGCGGCCCACCACAGTGCAACTTCCCTTGTAGAGCTTGACGCGGACGGTGCCGGTTACACGCCGCTGCGTCTTGCTCACAAAGGCATCGAGTGCCTCGCGCAGAGGGGTGAACCACTGTCCATAATAGACCAGCTCGGCGTAGCGGTGGGCCAGACCTTCCTTGAAATGCAACGTCTCCCGATCCAGGCAGATCTGCTCCAGCCCCTGGTGCGCGGCATAGAGAATCGTCCCGCCAGGAGTCTCGTAGACGCCGCGAGATTTCATACCCACCAGGCGGTTCTCCACCAGGTCGACCCGGCCAATCCCGTGTTGCCCACCCAGAGTGTTGAGTTGAGTGACCAACTCGACCGGGCTCATCTTGACGCCGTCGATGGCCACCGGCACTCCGCGCTCAAAATCGATCGTGATATACTGCGGAGCATCGGGAGCTTTCTCAGGCGACACGGTCAGCAGGAACATGTCTTCATCCGGCTCGGCCCAAGGATCCTCCAGCAGCCCGCCCTCGTGACTGAGGTGCCACAGGTTACGGTCGCGGCTGTAGATCGATGTCTCCGTCACCGCCACGTGGATGTTGTGCGCCGCGGCATAGGCCAGCTCATCTTCACGGGACCGCAGTTCCCATTCGCGCCAGGGTGCGATGGTGACCAGGTAGGGATTCAGGGCTTTCACGCTCAGCTCGAACCTCACCTGGTCATTGCCCTTGCCGGTGCAGCCGTGGGCAACCGCATCGGCGTGTTCGAGCTCGGCTACCTTGACCAGGTATTTGGCGATGATCGGCCGGGCGAAAGACGTACCCAGCAGATAGAGCCCCTCGTAGATCGCTCCGGCCTGCATCGTCGGAAAGGCGTATTCGCGCAGGAACTCGTCCCGCAGATCCTGGACGTATGCTTTGCTGGCCCCGCTGGCCTTGGACTTGGCCTCCAGACCCTCCAGCTCATCGGCCCCCTGGCCGACGTCCGCGGTGTAGGTGATCACCTCGCAACCATAGTTCTCCTTGAGCCACGGAACGATCACTGATGTGTCCAGCCCGCCCGAGTACGCCACGACCACCTTGTTGAACTTGCCTTTCATTTCCTGTCCTCCTCCGCTGATGATTCCTCGATGAGTCCACATCGAGGTCGGCAACAAGCACACCACCAAACGTGAAGCGCGATGACCCCTGAAGGCCATCGCGCCGAACAAAAAAGCCAGCTCCCTTCTGGGAGCTGGCTATTGATTGTGCAACCGGAAAAGCCCGCGGCAAACTACCCAGAGTGGGAGTCTGGCTCCAATCGGGCTCGTCGGCTGTTCTGAGATGTCAGGTACGCGTTCACAATTGTGTCCTCTGCGGGAGCTACTCTATCACAGCGCGGGTAGTTTGTCAAACCAGCCCGCACCAAACACAAAGCTGCCGATCCCCTGCCTCGGCACCAACCGCCAGGCCACTAGTGGTGGCAGCCGGCGCATGAAGTCGCTCCGCAGGATGAGCAACTGCCGCCAGCGCGCTCAGTTGAGCCATCGCCTCCCCTGCAGAATGCCGCGCACCGCGAGAGTTGCCGGTGAGCCCCGGGCGCGCTGCAAGTCGGGCAGTCCACCGGCTCGTCACAGCGACTAAAGCTGCGCAGCAGCTCAAAGCGCGCATGGCACTTGTCACAGATGTACTCGTAAAGAGGCATCGTTCACCCCATTCTAGGTTAGACACAGGCGTGAGTGAGCCAATCAGAACTTGCTTCAGCATCGCGCCTGCCCCATAATGATACGCAACTGGACCAGGAAAGGCAACTCAGGTGGTCCGGCCTTGAGGGCCCAGCGTATCCTACGTGAGGAGTCAATCATTGTGAAAGACATTGCACAGCGCGCGCTGAACGCCGCCCAACTGCGGGGTGCCTCCTATGCCGATGTGCGTGTGGTGCGCCAAGAATGGCAGTCGATTCAAGTCAAGAACGGGCGGGTTGACGCCCTGGCCCAGAACGAGTCGGCGGGGTTTGGGGTGCGAGCTCTGGTCAACGGCTGCTGGGGATTCGCCAGCAGTTCAAGAATCACACTCGCCGAGGCAACCAGGGTCGCGGCCAGGGCTGTCGAGATCGCGCGGGCCAGCAGCCTAGCCAGAGCGGCTCCTGTGGTGCTGGGGCCTGCCCTCCACACCGTGGCGCGGTATGAGACACCCTGCCAGGTCGACCCATTGCGGATCCCCCTCGAGGACAAGGTGGAGCTGTTGCTGGCCGCGGACGAGTCGATGCGACGCTTGAAGCACGTAGCGGTGGCCGAAGGATCGATGGAGTTCATATGCGAGGTCAAGACCTTTGCCTCAACGGAAGGAAGCTTCATCGAACAGCGGCTGGTGGAAAGCGGCGCGGGGATCGAGGTCACCGCCGTGGGCAACGGCGAGCTCCAGACACGGTCCTATCCCAACAGCTTTGGCCGACAGCAGATGAAGGGCGGTTATGAGCAGATTCTCCAGCTCGACCTGGCTGACCATGGAGAGCAGATTGCCGAAGAGGCCTGCGCTCTGTTGTCGGCGCCGCAGTGTCCCAGTCGAACGACAACGTTGATTCTCGACTCGAGCCAGCTTGCGCTTCAGGTGCACGAGTCTTGCGGGCATCCGGCGGAACTGGACCGTGTCCTGGGAGATGAGGCCAGCTTTGCCGGCACCAGTTTTCTGACCACAGACAGGCTCGGCACCTTCCGCTATGGCTCTCCCCTAGTTACCATCGTGGCTGACGCAACGGTTCCAGGAGCGCTCGGCACCTTTGGATTCGATGACGAGGGAGTGCCCGCTCAGCGCAGCGTGATCGTTGATCGGGGCCTATTCAAGGGCTATCTGATGTCCCGGGAGTCGGCCGCTACGCTTGGCCGCGAGAGCAATGGTACGATGAGAGCAGACGGCTGGAACCGAATCCCCCTGATTCGCATGACGAACATCAACCTCGAGCCCGGGCAGTGGCGGCTCGATGATCTCATCGCTGACACGGACGACGGTGTCTACATGGCGGTCAACAAGAGCTGGAGCATTGACGACAAGAGACTGAACTTTCAGTTTGGCACACAGCTGGCCTATGAGATCAAGCACGGCAAGCTGGGCCGACTGCTCAAGAACGGTAATTACAGCGGGATCACGCCCGAGTTCTGGGGCTCGTGCGATGCCGTCTGCAGGGCCAGCGACTGGCGTATGTGGGGCTTGCCGAACTGTGGCAAAGGGCAGCCAATGCAGACTGCACACGTCGGCCACGGTGCAGCCCCGGCCCGATTCCGCAACGTCCGCGTGGGGATTCGATAACCAGGCTCCCGAGGAGACATGCTCATGCTGGGTTCTGAAAGGCTGGAACGACTGGCTGACCGGGCGCTGGCCATGTCCAGGGCAGACGAGACCGAGGTGGTGCTGATTGTTCAGGACAGCGCCCTGACCCGATTCGCCCAATCGCGCATCCACCAGAATGTGTCCGAGTCGAATGTGGAGCTACGCGTTCGTGTACTTGTAGGCAAACGCGTCGGCGTGGCCACCACCAACGACCTGAACATACAGTCGCTGCGCCAAGTGACCGAGAGAGCCCTGCAGCTCGCTCGACTGCAGCCAGAGAATCCAGAACTGGCCCCACTTCCGGATCCGCAGCCCATCACGCAGGTGGCCAGTTGGTCTGTCTCGACCAGGGAGTTCGGCGCCCGGCAGCGTGCCCAGGCTGTCTCGACCATCTGTCGACTGGCGAACGAGAAGGGGCTGGAGGCATCTGGCGCTTTCTCGACCTCGGCCAGCGAACTGCTGGTGGCCAATTCCCGGGGAATTCACGCCTATGCGCCGTCCACGTTGGCCGAGTTGACCACAGTGGTGATGTCCGCTGACAGCTCTGGATTCGCTCAGGATACCGTAATTGACGTCGCTGCGCTCGATGCCGAGCGGCTTGGCCGCGAGGCAGTTCGCAAGGCCCTAACGGGCAGGCATCCGCAGCCCCTGCCTCCGGGCAATTACACCGTGATCCTCGAACCCTATGCGGTAGCCGAGCTCCTGGCCTACCTCGCCTACCTCGGACTGGGGGCGCGTGCTTTCCAGGAAGGCCGCAGCTTTATGACCGGGCAACTGGGGCGCCAGATCACGGGTGAGCAGATCACGGTCTGGGACGATGGAAGCGACCCCACGGGGCTGCCTTTTCCTTTTGACTTTGAGGGTTTGCCCAGGAGGCGCGTGGAACTGATCACCAATGGAGTGGCCCGCGGTGTCGTGTACGACAGTCAAACCGCCTTCCGAGAGCACAAGTTCAGCACCGGTCACGCCCTGCCGGCACCCGACATTTTTGGTCCGTTGCCGGTCAACCTGTTTCTCCAGCCCGGGTCGCAGTCTGTGGACCAGATGCTCGCTGCGGTCGACCACGGCGTGTGGGTAACCAGGCTGCATTACGTCAATCCGGTCCATCCGCTCAATACTGTGGTCACCGGAATGACCAGGGATGGCACGTTCTGGATCGAGCGCGGTGAGATCCGGAACGGCATCAAGAACCTTCGTTTCACGCAGAGCATCCTGGACGCGTTTCGTTCCACGTGTTCGGTGGGCACGGAGACCCGCCTGCTGCCCGGAATGGTGGGTGGGATTCGCGCGCCCGCCCTGCTCATCGACGGCTTTTCCTTCACCAGCGCGACCCAGTTCTAGGGTCGGTTGGCCGGGTGGGCCGGCCTGAGTCTATAGTCAGACGAAGAATGCCAGGCAGTGCAGCCTGGCATTCTTTTTGGCTACTGGCTGGTCCAGGGACCTAGGGCGCCGGTCGGCGTAGCGTTAAGGGTAGGAAGAGCAGGCGCGACCTCGGCGTGGCGGTGGCCGTGGGAGTGGGACTGGCCGTCGCGGTCGCGGTAGAAGTAGGCAGATCCGTGGCGGTGGCGGTAGCAGTGGCGGTGGCCGTAGACGTGGGCGTTGCGGAGGGAGTGGCGGTTTGCGTGGCCGTCGCCGTGGCAGTCGCCGTGTGAGTGGGCGTAGGAGTATCGGTCCGCGTGGGAGTAAGGGTCGGCGTCTGGGTCGCAGTTCTCGTCGGCGTCGCGGTTGGAGGAGTTATGACCTGAGCGAGAACGTACAGCCCGGCTCGCCCCGCGGCCACGAACAGATAGTCACCGCGAAAGACGAGATCGGTCGCCGGAAAAGGCAAGCCAACAAAGCCTGCCTCATACAGGTTGGTCGTGCTGCTCACGTTGAGCGAGTGCACTCCCCCTGCCGCTGCCAGATAGGCATAGGCACCACGCAGAGTGACCTGGCGGGTGGTGCCGACCCGCGAGAACGCTGCCACCTGTCGCGGTCCGCTGGGGGAGCTCACGTCAAAGACGCGCAGCCCCGCTGAGCCGTCGGCCACATAGGCCAGCGTTCCTGAGACGGCTACCTGATAGGGATAAACCGGGGCGGTTGAGCTGCCGAGCTTGACCGGTTGTCGCGGATTGGCGACTTGCACAATATGCAGCCCTCCTGGCCAGCCTGCGGCCACGTAGGCCAGGTCGCCCGCCAGCGTCACTCCCTGCGCCTGGCCATTCAGGGCGGTCACGGTGATTGCTTTGGCTGCGGTCGGAGTTTGCACGTCGACCAGAAACAACCCTTCGGTACCAGAGGCAACTACGGCGAGGCCGCCGCGGACATCCACTGCGTTGGCAAATCCCGGCGTGTCCACCGACTTGACCACGTGCGGTAAGACTGGATTGCTCACATCGACAATGCGCAGCGAACGCGTAATCTGGTCTGTCGCATAGGCATAGTTGCCGCTGATGCGCACATCCGTTATGTCATCCCAATCGGCTGCTTTGTACGTTGTCCGTAGCGTTGGCCATTCCGGATTGGAAATGTCGAGGACCCGCAATCCATTGCGCCGATCCGCCAGATAGGCAAAAGATCCCGAGATATCCAGGTTCTCGAACAGGCTTACCACCGAGTAGACGCCGAGCGCGACAGGAGACTGCGGCGTTCGCACGTCGACAACACGCAGACCGCGGTCGGCATCAACGAGGTAGGCATAGCCGTCGAGCAGCGAGAGGTCCGTCAAGAACATCGAGTCGGTCCTGAGTTGCTTGACACGCTCTGGGGCTGCAGGCGAATCGACGCGAATGATCCACAGGCCACCCCCCTCTGCCGCCACGTAGGCATAGGGCGCCTTCACCGCCACCTGGCGGGCGACCTGGTAGACGGGCATCTCTCCGTCATAGACGTCCTCAATCGGCAGGAACCCGAGCTCTACCGGCTGCGTCTTGTTGGCCACATCCACGATGATCAGGCCGCCACCTACAAAGTCGCCGAGGGTCGAGCTCCATTGTGGCTCTGCCACCAGGTAGGCCAGCGATCCATCAGCGTCGACACCAGTCACCTTTCCGGTTGTGGCAAAGCGACCGACCTGAACCGGGTTGGCCGGGTTGGTGACATCAACGATGAGCAGCCCGGACCTTTCGGCGGCCAGGTAGGCATAGTTCCCCAGCAAGTCGACGTCCGCCAGACTGGTCGCCGTCGAGGGCGAGAAACTGCCCATCTCCACCGGGTGTCTGGGATCAGCGACGCTGACAACGGCTAGTCGGGCGCTGTCACCCAGGTCACCCTGTTGCACCACCACATACGCCCAGCTTCCGGCAGTAGCCACAGCGATAGCTCGTCCGCCCAACTGCAGGCTGCCCACGCCAACTAGAGCCGCAGGGTTAGCGACATCAATGACCTGGAAGCCAGCCCTGCCTGCCGCCGCAAAGGCGTAACTGGAGCTCGCGGAGATGGACACCGCCAGCACGAGGTCGCTGAACCAGGGCGACTCGCCTTTGAACACCGGGTTGCCGCGATTGGTGACATCCAGCACCGCCAGCCGCGGTCCGATTCCGACGTAGGCGTAGGGCGCCTTGAGCGCAACGCACGAGACCGCGCCTCCGAGCTGCCCGACCACGCGCATGTCGACCTCGCCTGGCTGTCCCAGAGCTGATGGACCAGGAAGCGGCAACGTCAGGATCAGCAGTGTCAACAGAAGAATATGGAGCACTGCCCGCGTGGCGTTGGCGTGGGGGAATTGCGACGATGGTCTCAAGCATCTGCTCCTGTGTTCTGGAATGGGTGGATGACTACAAGACGTTCCTGGCGTAGATCACATACTCGCAGCGGGAGCGCGGCAATACAGACCCGTCTCGCCAAAGCGCGGGGCAAGTATAGTATCGACTGGGGTTGCTGTCAAGGCGCCGTATCGCCGAGCATCACACCGAAATGCGCTCTGGCGAGAACGGCACGCTAAGCACCGGCAAAGAGCACCGCCCGCCGCCCACCATCCAGGACAAGTCAGACCGGCCGGCTTCCGGCAGACAGGCCTGAGGAAGCTGTCCCGACCGGATGAAGTGGCAGACAAGCTGAACGATAGAGCAGTGGCTATCGGGCGCTTGAAGAAGGGCAGAGATGACCCGGAACACATCAGGCTGAAAGAGATAAACTTCCTCTGCCAGGGCATTCCACCGCTCTAGCTCCAGACCCGCCCGCTCGACGCGTCCGTGAGCATCCAGCCAGAGGCGGGCGTGGGACCCGAGTGCCCCATGACGGCTCCTAAACCTGTGCGCCAGCAGAGCGCAGGGAGCCCAGGCCAGGCGACTCAAGTCCTGAAGCCTCCCCGGATTAAGGTGGCCTGCCTCCAGGGCCAGCACAAAAGGCTCCCCGCCGACAAAGATCCTGGCCGCAAGCACCGACGCCGCGCGCCCCCTCGCGCCACTGTCGTTCCTCATGGTGTAGACTCCAACTCCGTAACGCGAACTGTCCTCCAGGTAGCGCTGCAGCAGACCCTGATTGTCGTGCAGCACCACCCCGACCTCACCAAAGCCGGCCTGGGCAAAAGACTCTATGGCCAGGTCGATGAGAGGTCTGATAGTCGGTGGCCGGTGACGAGCGGCGGACCGCGTCCCGTTTGAATCCGGAGTGCGAGCAAGACCAGTCGCCAGTAGAACCGCCTTCATTCGTGCCCCCTTCTTGTGGAGGCCACTGGCGAGGTGGGGCGGGAAAACAGAATGCCGGGCTCGGGGCCCGGCTGGTCAAACGCCAATGCGGCGGCAAAGCGCACACTGAGCACCACGACGCAAGGCGTCCAATCGGTGCTCATCGCTCTATCTTCCGCTAGGCTACGAGGTTAGCTGACGGGTTGAGAGGGAAGACTCTCCTACTCGTACCCACGAGATACACCCCAGTTGCTTGGTTCCCCCGTTCCCCTGATGGGGACTCGCCAGAGCCGTAAGACTCTACCTATTCACTTGCCACACAGTATAGCCACAATCGCCCGGCTGTCAACAGGATTGACACAGCCTGTGTAGGCACCAATGAGGGTCAGTCGGCGGGCCTCTCCTGAAGCGTCACCGGCAGCTTGAGCTGCCTACCAGCCCTCAACAAGGTGACCGTGATCACATCGCCCACTACGGTCTTGGTATCCAGAAACAGCGTCAGGTCCTGACCTGAGGTGATCGGCGTGTCGTTGAGTGCGGTGATGATGTCTCCCCCAAGGGGTACGTCCGTCCTGCCGATCCGAACCACCCGGCTTCCGCCCACAATGCCGCCAAGGTCAGCAGGCCCGCCGCGAACGACGGACATGACAATGATCCCCTTCTCGACCGGAATAGCCATCCCCGCTTGTTCGAGCACTTGTCTCACGTCCTTGGTGATGGGGAGAATGTTCACGCCAAGGTAAGGGTGGGGATAGCGGCCTTTCGATATCAGAGCTGGCACCACCCGGCGCACCGTGTTCGCCGAAATGGCAAAGCCAATGCCCGCGCTGGCCCCGCTGGGGCTAATGATCTGAGAGTTGACACCAATCACCTGCGACAGCAGGTCCAGCATGGGACCGCCCGAGTTGCCCGGATTGATGGCGGCGTCAGTCTGAATCGCCTCGCCGATGAACCGACCGTTGGGGCTTTCGATTACGCGGCCCAGAGCCGAGATGATGCCCAGTGTCAGCGTGCTCTCCAGACCAAAGGGGTTGCCGATGGCCACCACGAACTGCCCCACACGCAGCCGGTCGGAATCGGCTATGGGCAGCGGAGGCGGGATACTGTCGGCATCGACCTTGAGCACCGCCAGGTCCGTGGCTGGATCCTGGCCGACGACCTGCGCCGGATACCGTCTGCCATCGCTGAATGAGATACTGACCTCATCGGCGTCGGCCACCACATGGTAGTTGGTCACGATGTGCCCCTGAGTGTCGTACACAAAACCCGAACCGCTGCCTTCCTGCGGCACCGGCTGCATGAAAAAGTCGTACTGAATCACCGTAGTACTCACGAACACCACGGATGGCCCGGCCTGGCGGTATACGCCCTCGATCTGCGACTCGAGTTCGTTCGATGCCGCCTGGGACCCGGTGGGCAGCCCGGCACTGGCCGTCGGGGCGGCGGTGGCCGTGGCCTCAAGCCGGGGCAGCGGTGTGGGCTGTTCTATGGCCATTCTGGCCGCGTCGCACGCAACCACGCCAAGCGCGACCACCAACAATAGTACCGCGCGGGCCGCTGTACGAGATCTCATTGAATACCTCCTGCGTCCAGAGCCGCCTTTGCAGGCAACGGGGCTGAAACCGCGCGCAGTATACCTAGAGCTGCTGACCCGGTCAAGAGTTCTCGGCCAGGGCCGCTCTCGCGACCCTGCTTTCGCGGAGCACACGAAGGATCTCGCCAGCAATGTCCATCGCCGCGCGAGGCCTTCCCAGACTGGCCGCATTGGCGGCCATCTGCTTCATAATGGCCTGCTGAGGCCCGAACCATCCACTGACCACCTTGGCGATGTGGGTGGGGTCCTCGGCGTACACTCCGCACCCGTGCCGCAGCACAAAGGGCACATTTCCGGATTCCTGGCCACGGATGTAGCCTGTCAGCACCACCGGCAGGCCAAGCGCACAGGCCTCGGCGATGGTGCCCGGGCCGGCCTTAGTCACTACGAGGTCGCTGGCGGCCATCCACGTCCAGATGTCGCTGACATAGCCCTTCACAACGGTAGGTACAGGCCAAGGGTACGACTTGAGCTCTTCCTCCAGGCTCTCGTTTCTACCGCAAATCACCACAAGTTGACCCATGGGCCAGTCAGCCCGTTGTGAGTCTCGGGCGAGCTCAGCGGCGACCGTACGGGCCACAGGAGACATCTGCCCCATGCCCTCACCGCCTCCCACGAGCAGTGCGGTGGGCCGATCAGCCAGTTCAAGCTTGCTTCTCAGTTCTGCCCTGGGCAGCTGAAGTCGGCCAAAGCCCGCCCTGATCGGCAGGCCGCACAGTCGTAGTTGGGCCTGTGACAGTCCGGCCCGCAAGCCCTGCGCGAAGGCCTCTTCGCTGGGCACGATGCACAGATCCACAGCCTTGGAGAACCAGACCGGAGGGATAGTAACCAGGTCGGTGACGACAGTCACGAAAGGCACGTCCGACCGCGCCGATTTCAGCACTCGCAAGACCACCTGCTGGATGAGCGGATGGACACTGACCACGACGTCGGGCGAATACTTCTTGAGGGCTCGTACCACCGGGAACCGAAAGACCTGGGCCGCCACTGTCATCAGCGGTTCGATGATCTCGCTACGTTCTCCCGCTTCGTAGAGTATTCTGTATAGCCAAGGAAGGTCATCCACCAGCATGCGATAGCTGTGAGGTACGCTGCTCAGTGGAGGCGGCGTGTAGTGGCTCCACAGGTCCACCATCTCCACGGTACAGGTATCGCTGGCGGTCTCACGAAAGGCCTCCCGCAGGGCCTCGGCGCTGGCGTAGTGTCCACCGCCGCCTGCTTCGGTCATCAGAATGAGAATCCTATCCATCTGCTCAGCTCCGCTCTTGTCGGTCGTCCAAGTCAATAACACCCGGGGGGCAGCTTGGGATGCTGTGTAACCCCGATTATAATCATCATCATGAAAGTCTCAATCAGCATACGCGCCTGCACCTCCGGCCCGCAGACAGGATAGAGATGGCTGAATACGACCTGTGCCTCGCCTGGTCGTGGGAGTACGACCTGGGTTTGGTCGCGCTCTTAAGGAGAGCCTGCGCAGCGGCGGACTTGCGCCTCCTGGAGGTGACTCCGCAGACTCTGCAGGCCGTGATCGCCGGACTCGAGGACCGTTCGTGCACCTTTGGGGCGCTGTTTGACCGCGCGTCAGATTGCGACGAGGCGTTTCTCGGACTGAACTCGTGGGCTTTGGCCCGTGATGTGCAACGCCTCAACCGAAGGGAGTTGGCCGTTACCGCCTGGAACAAGGCCGTCCTGCACTTGCTGTTCGAGGCTCGGAGCATACCGGTCCCTCACACCATCGTACTTCGCCCGTTCTGCGAGAAGCCAGACCACCCGGTGATCGACCTCTCCAGCGTCGGGCCGGCGTTCACCGTCAAACCCGCTCGTCAGGGTGGAGGCGACGGAGTCCGATTGCAGGCCACGAGCTGGGATCAAGTCGTCGCTGCCAGGGCCGAGTTCCCTCATGACGAGTATCTGATCCAGCAGAGCATTGTGCCACTTGAACTGGACTCTCGCCCCGCCTGGTTTCGCGTTCTCAATTGCTTTGACCGGGTCTATCCCTGCTGGTGGAACCAGCGAACGCACGTCTACATCCCGGTGACCGAAGAAGAAGAGAGAGCGCTGAACCTGGGTCCGCTGCGCGACATTACGGCGCGCATCGCGCAGACCTGCGGCCTTGAGTTGTTCTCCAGCGAAGTGGCACTGTCGGTCGACGGCCAGTTCTACGTCATCGATTATGTTAACGACCCGGTCGACCTGCGGCTGCAGTCGCAGGCAGTAGATGGGGTGCCAGACTGTATCGTGCAGGCCATCGCAACCCGCATCGTGGACTGGGTCAAGTCATCGGATTCCGGATTGACTGCCCCTGAGGATCCTGCCTGAGCAGCGCTCTGCCTGAAGATACGAAAGAGGCCAGGCACGAGCCTGGCCTCCTGGTTCTTGCCTCGCTATCTCCCCAGATACGCCGTCTTGACCTGGGGGTTTTCCAGCAGCTCACTCGCGGGGCCCTCCAGGGCCACCGTTCCTGTCTCAAGCACGTAGGCTCTGTTGGCGATCGAGAGAGCCATGGCTGCATTCTGCTCCACCAGCAAGATACTGGTCCCCTGGCTATTGATGTCCACGATAATGCGGAATATCTCCTCAACCAGTAGAGGGGACAGGCCCATCGACGGCTCGTCAAGGAGCAAGAGCTGCGGCTTGGACATCAGACCCCGCCCCATGGCCAGCATCTGTTGCTCGCCGCCTGACAGCGTGCCGCCTGCCTGATGGATGCGCTCCTTCAGGCGCGGGAAGCTGGCAAACACCCGCTCCATCGATTGCGTAATCTCCTTGGGGTCGGCTCTGGTATAGGCACCCAACTCCAGGTTCTCCTGCACCGTGAGCGGCGCAAAGATCTTGCGACCTTCAGGAACCTGAGATATGCCCAGCGAGACGATTCTGGTAGCTGAGACACGGGTGAGATCCTGGCCGCGGAAAGTGATGGTACCCTGCCTTGGTCGCAGCAACCCGGAGATGGTCTTGAGAGTGGTGCTCTTTCCAGCGCCGTTCGCTCCAATCAGGGTCACAATCTCGCCCTGGTTCATCTCAAAGTGGACCCCTTGCAGGGCATGGATGGCGCCGTAGAACACATGCAAGTCCTTTACTTCGAGCATAGCAGTCATGTGTTCCTAGTCCCTCCTGCCTGGCTTGCCGCCCTGCTTGCCCAGGTACGCCTCGATCACGCGAGGGTTGCTCGCAACCTGGTCTGCGTTCCCGCGTGCGATAACTTGACCAAAGTCCATCACCGTGATCTGTTCGCAAATCCCCATGACCACCCTCATCTGGTGCTCGATCAGCAGGATGGTCAGCTTGAACTGATCGTGTATGAAATGGATGGACTCCATCAGCGTCCGCACTTCTGCAGGGTTCATGCCGGCAGCCGGCTCATCAAGAAGCAGCAGCTTGGGCCGGGCCGCCAGGGCACGCGCCATCTCGACCCGACGCTGTTCACCGTACGGGAGGTTGCTGGCGATCTCATCCTGTTTGTCCTGCAGGTTGAAAATGCCCAGCAACTCTTGCGCCGTCTCGATGAGAGCGCTTTCCTTTCTGTCAAACCCGCTGCCCTGCCACACAGCCGCGCCCACGCCATAACCCGCGTGTGGATGGAGAGCAATGCATACATTATCGAGGACGGTGAGCCTCGGGAAGATGCGAATGTTCTGAAAGGTGCGGCCAATACCAAGCTGCGTAATTGCGTGCGGCGGCAGGCCGACGAGGTTCTTGCCGTAGAAGGCGATCTGACCCGAGGTAGTGGAGATCAGGGCGCTGATCATATTGAACACGGTGGTTTTTCCAGCGCCGTTAGGACCGATCAACCCTGCCAGCTCCCCCTCGTGTACTGTGAGGTCGAAATCCCTGACGGCCCACAGACCACCCTCAATGCCCTGAGAAGTGACCTGGCCGCCAAAGTTCTTGCACAGCCTGTTGATTTGCAGTACTACCGGCCCGGTTGGCGGACAGGTGGTCATGCGTTCACCTCCTTGCCCCCACCCGTAGCTGAAACAGCGTCACGCGTCTTACGTGCCCACTTGGGCGCCTTCAAGAACCCCAGTTCAACCCTGCCCATGATCCCCTGTGGCCTGAACAGCATGAGCAGAACCAGGGCAATGGGATAGATCACGAGACGCCAGGCTTCAAAGCCCATCGGCAGCCAGATGCGCATGCCTTCCAGACTAACCGCCCAGACAAAGGTGGCGATGATCGTACCAGTCATGTTGCCCAGACCGCCCAGCACGATAATAATCAGCGGATCAAAGGACTTTTCAGAGCCAAAGTAGGCCGGTGAAAGAAAGGCGTACAGATGGGCATACAGTGCACCGGCGATTCCTGCCAACATGCTGCCCAGCACAAATGACAGCACCTTGTACTTGAGGACGTCAATGCCCATGGCCTGAGCAGCGACCTCATCCTCACGCACCGAGACGATGGCTCGCCCCACGCTCGAGTGAATCAAGTTCCGCATGACCACAGTGGCAAATACCAGGAAAATGAACACCCAGAAGAAGGAGGTCAACATTGGGATGCCGATCATCCCGCGGGCTCCCTTGGTCTCTGGTATCACCTTGTCCGAGTTATTCAACAGGTTCTGCACAATGATGGTGAAACCGAGGGTGGCAATGCCAAAATAGTCCGAGCCGAGGCGCAGCAGCACGACATAGCCGAAAGCATAGCTGATCAGAGCCGCCAGCAGACCACCGGCCAGCGTGGCACCCAGAAGCAGCGCGGCCTTACCAAGGTCAAAGTGAAAGAGACTAACTTCGGACATGGGAATGATCGCCTGAAGGAATCCAGGAAGCTGAAAGGTCATACCGTGGATGGGCAGACTGATGCGGCTGCCGAGCCGATAGGTGATGACGGCCGACGTATACGCTCCAATGGCATAAAAGCCCCACTGTCCCAGCGAGAATTGTCCGTTGAAGCCAAAGATCAGATTCAGCCCGAGACACAGACCAGCCATGATACAGGGGAACATAACCCAGGCTGTCTTGCGGAATTCGGTCATCCGCGGCATGATCACCCACTGCGCGACGAGGAAGATCAAGACCACCACCGCCCAGAAACGCCAACTCTGTCCCAGAAAACGAAAGCCAGTCTTCTGCATCGCCACCACCTACGCCTTTTCCTTCGCTGCCTCGCCGAACAGACCGGTCGGCTTGTACAGGAGGACGAGAATGAGCACTGTGAACACTATGGTGTCGCGCAAAGTCGAGCTGAGGTAGCCAGCCGCCAGGGTCTCGATCATCCCAATGGCCAGTGCGCCAATGAACGCGCCAGGAATGCTGCCAATGCCGCCCAGCACCGCAGCAATGAATGACTTGAGTCCGGGCATCACTCCCAGGAAGGTGCGGATCTGAGGATAGGCCACGACGTAGAGCATACCGCCCGCACCTGCGAGCGCTGCGCCCAACGCAAAGGTAAAAGTGATGACCAGATCTACGTCAATACCCATCAAACGCGCCGTTGGCTTGTCCCATGCGACAGCCCTCATTGCCTTGCCCAACTTGGTGCGATAGACCAGGTAGTAGAGCGTGGCGAGGCAGATGGAACCGACAGCCACGATCACGAACATGATGTTGGAGAAGCTCACCCCGAGAACGGTCCAGCTCTTGAACTGGAGCGGCTGAGGGGCAAAGACGATAAAGTTGGGCGTGAAGACAAAGTTTAGAGCCGTGAAGTATTCAAGGAAGAAGGAGATGCCGACGGCAGTGATCAGGGCCGAGATGCGAGGCGCATCTCGGAGGGGCTTGTAGGCAACCCGCTCGATCACCACAGCCAGAAAGGCGCAGATGACCATCGCCACCAACATGCTTACGAGAAAGGGCCAATGAAAGCGGGTGGTGGCGAAAAAGGCAACAAAAGCACCAATCATAAAGATGTCGCCGTGGGCAAAGTTGATCAGCCGGACAATGCCATAGACCATGGTATAACCCAGAGCCACCAGGGCATAGACAAAGCCGAGGCGAATGCCATCGACGATGAACTGCACAAACAGCACTGGATTCTGGAGGGCGCGAAACGCCAGCCAGGCCAGGATGGCCGCCACCACCAGATACACAATCGGGTTGGTGCGCACGCTATTGACCAGATGACTCAGCCGCTTCCGCATACTCGGCTTAACCTCTCCTTCCCTGACCTTCAACAAAGGAGGGGATGACCCGAGGCCATCCCCTCCTCGTAGCCATCTTACGGCGCTACCGTAGCCTCGTACAGAACTTGGCCGCCGCTCACCTTGAGAACAGCGGCTGCCTTGATCGGATTGTGCCACTGATCGTAGGTAATGTGGCCTGACACCGCATCAAAAGAGATCCCCTCGAGCGCAGCCACGACCTTGTCAGGATCTGTGGTGCCGGCCTTGTCGATTGCCGCAAGCATCAGGCTCGCCGCGTCGTATCCCAGAGTAGCCAGCGCATCTGGCACGCTACCGTACTTGGTCTTGTACTTGTTGACCCAATCAACAACGATCTGGCGAGTGTCACCAGGATGGTAGTGGTTGGAGAAGTACCCGCCCTCGACGGCTGCCAAATCAAGATCGGCCGAGTCCCAACCATCGCCGCCCAGCAGGACAGCCGTAATGCCCTTCTGCTTAGCCTGCGCGCCAATCAGGCTCACCTTGTCATAGTAGGTGGGCACAAAAAACACATCGGGATTGGCATCCTTGACCTTGGCCAGAATCGCCGAGAAATCAGTGTCTTCCTTCACGAAAGACTCGGAGACCACAACCTTCCCGCCGCCAGCCTCGAACGCCTTGACGAACTCGTCCGCCAAACCGATGATATAGTCGTTGCCCACTTCGCGCACCACGGCAGCGGTCTTGGCCTTCAGATTCTTGAGCGCAAACCCGGCCATCACCTTGCCCTGGAAGGGGTCGATGAAGCAGGCGCGGAAAGAGTACTTCTTAACGTGCCCGGCGTCGTCGACCGTCACCTTGGCGTTGGTGGACGTGCCGCTGATCAACGGGACTTTCTTGGTTGCGGCATACTCGCCAATCGGAATCGTCTCGCTAGAGCAGACTGCACCAATGATGAACTGGACCTTGTCTTCGTCCACGGCCTTCTTGGCGGCGTCAGCAGCGGCCTTGGGGTCGCACTGCGAGTCGCCGAGAACGTACTGGATCTTGTACCCAGCGGGGCCGCCCTTGGCATTCCACTCCTCGATGGCAATCAGGGCTCCGTTTCGGTTGCCTTCGCCAAAGGTCGTCTGGGCACCGGTGAGCGGTCCAAGAATGCCGATTTTCACCGTCTTGCCGGTGGTTCCGCCACCGGTCTTGCACCCGCTAATCACCACTGAGAGCACAAGCAGGAGAATAACCAATGACAGATACTTTCCCTTCATCTCCAAACCTCCCTTGGGTCATTTTGCCTGATCCGACGAGGGGCCCTGCATGCCTCCCGCGGGTCAGTCGCGTGTCGTCCCAGAGTCTGGCGCCAGAGGGCAGCCACCCCTCAGCTCAACACCGCAACTCTAGTAACGCTACTCGAACCGTCTCGATTCCCTGTGGCTCCTGCGACCTCCTCATCCTCTCTCAAAGATGAGCGGCAGCGCTCAGCGATGGTCACGACGGCGTGAAGATGGTGCCTTCCGAACAACGGCAGCGGGATACTCCTCGCTGCAAGCCCGGCAACGCCAAGTCCAACCTAGGATTCGAACAGCAACTGCATCTCTGGCTGATCGATATAGAATACGATGAGCGATGAAAGCAGTATCGAGATGAGCGAACTGACCAGCAGGGGAATGTCGGCCGGAGTGCCCGGTGCCTTGGAGGGGACGACTCTGGCCAGCGTAACCAGCGTGCGCACAACGATGTTCATGCCCTGTACAAAGATCGTCAACGTTCTGGCGAGGGGGAGCAGCTTGTACAGACCCCAGCCCATGAGCCCAAAGACAGGCACGAGGACCAGGAACAGCGCCCAGCTGACAGAGCTGAAGAATGCGGGGGGTGCAACCAGAATGGCGACCACCTGCAGCACAGCGATGATGGTAATCAGTACGGGCCGCGTCTTCTTCACTCGGACTTCCTCCGAATCCAGGCTAGTAGGTACCCAGAACTGCACAGAGACGCACGTGGTGAGACGGTACGGCACAGTACCTTCGACGATGCTGCGATGATCGTATGGTTCATTGTAACGAGAATCACAAGATTGTCAAACGCACAACGCCGCTCGCGGCCGCCGGGTTCAATCGTGCAGACGAACCCGCCCTGACCCCGCCTGCGACGCCGCTATGCGTTAAGCGCGATTGGGCTTAGAATATACATGAGGGCAAAGCCCGCGCCTGAGTATTCTCTCAGCCGCGGCAAGGCTTCCCGCGGGAGCCAGATGCCACCGTTCGCGACGCCAGATAGCTCGCGCCACGACCTAGGCGCGTGATGCTCACACGAATGACCGAGAGGAAGTAGACTTGGCCCGCACCGGTGAGTCCTCGAGTTGGACGCCGTCAGGCCCTGCGTGCCTGGTTCGAGTGGCCAGAGCATGCCTGATCACTGTTCTTTGCGCTGCCCTCACCGCGTGCGTCGCATGCAATCGAGCTTTGAGCGCTGAGACGGAATCCTCCGTCGGGTCGACGGTTACTCCGCTGCTGAGCGCCACGAAGGATCCCCGCTGTGAGGAATGCCTGCAGCTCCACGCGGCACAGAGAACGGCCATTGCATTGAGCGGCACCCCCGCGCCCACTGCAACGAGCTTCCCCGAGCCCGGTATGTCCTCGACCAACGATCCTCTCCCCGAACTGGCGCAGGATCAGTTCGGGTGGGCAGTGCGGAATCACCAGCCGGCCATCGTACTGTTCTGGGAGCCTCAGTGTGATGTCTGCGAGGCGATGCGGTCGTTGCTCGAGTCAATGAGAGACGGCTTTTCCCGGGTGCTCTTTCTCGAGATTCGGGTTGACCAACCAAGCGGAGCTGATGTGGCTCGCCAGGCAGGCGTAGAATCGGTGCCGGCGTGGTTCTTCCTCACTGACAAGGGCCGTGGCACGCTGGTGTCTGGCCGCCTCAGCGAAGAGCAGTTGCGCCTGGAATTGGAGAGGCTGCTTCCGTAGCGCACGGAAGGGAGACTGGCCAGAGAGCAGCTCCGTGCAGCGACTCCTGGAACGGCAGGAGAGCATCTGGCCATCGTGCCTCACTCCCACCCGAAGAACCTGCGAGCCGGACGAAATGGACACCACTGGGCCGGGGATGCGCGCTGCGTCTCCCGCCACGATGCTGGCCGACGAGGATTTGGACTGCTGGGGGCCAGCGCTATAATGATCGGTGGACCGCTGTTCAGACGCACAGCAAGGTCAGCCGCAACTACCACCGGTTTCGGTGTAGCTGCGACAACCCGAAAGGAGCACATTACTGCTATGAGCATGGAAGACCTGATGAAAGCAATCCTGGGCGGTTCAGGCGTCAAATCGACCAAGTCCTCACGCCAGGGCGCGCAGCCTGACCCGATGTCCGACCTGATCGGCGCCATTCTCGGCGGCCAAACGTCTCAGGCGCAGCAGTCGCAGTCCTCGGGCGGCCTGGGTGACATCCTTGGCAGCATCCTGGGTGGAGCGCAGCCCCAGCAGGCGCAGCAGCCGCAGGCCGGCGGCGACCTGGGCGACATCCTCGGCAGCATCCTCGGTGGAGGCAGACTCCAGCCGCAGCGGCAGCAGCAACCCTCTGGGACCATCGAGGATTTCCTCGGCAGCATCTCCGGACAGGCCCCGATGCAGAGGAACTCGTTCCTGGGCCCCATCGTTGACAAGCTGGCCAAGAGCCTTGGTATCCCACCGGTCGTGGCACAGATGATCGTCAGCTTTGCCATCAGCAAGCTGATGCCTTCAGCCGCCGCTGGCTCAGGCAGTGGCGCGATTGTTCCGCAGCCGCGACCGCAGCTGCAGCCCTCCTATGTTCCGGCGCCCTCTCAGACCCCAGCGCAGTCGCAGGACGGCTGGAACCTGGACAGCCTGCTGGACACTTTTGGCGCCGGAAGTGCCACCACGGGCAACTACATCCAGCAGTCCGGCATGAGCCGTGAGCTGGCGAACCAGATGGGTATGGATGAGAGCATGGCCAACGACAGTCTGCAACAGGTGTTCCAGATGCTGCAGGGCGCACTCGCCAAGACGCAGACGCAGCAGGCCCGCCCGAAGGCACCCGCCTCCAGTTCGGCCAAACGCACAGGAAAAAGGACCAACCGGGGCCAGTACTAGCATCGCGGCTATGCAGAAAGGAAATACGATGACCGCTACCAGCGGACGTAACCTGCCCGGCCGTGAGGTAATCAGCAACGCCATGCGGGGAGTGGTGCAGATCGTAGCGCTGCGGCAGGGATTCCTGGGTGGCATGTCGCCGGCCTGGACCGGGTCCGGGACGATTGTGCATCCATCTGGTTTGATCCTCACCAACTGCCACGTGGCGAACCCGCGCGCCATGGGGATGTCCGCCCCACCGGCCGACCGATTAGGCATCGCCCTGACCGAGCGCTCTGATCAGCCCCCTGTGCTGTCCTACTTTGCACAGGTCGTGGCGCAGTCTCCGGAAATCGACCTCGCAGTTCTGCGAATCGTGGCTGGAGTCGATGGCCGCCAGGTGTCCAACCTGAACCTGCCCTACGTTCCCCTGGGCGATTCGGACGATCTGGAGCTTGGTGATGTTCTCGCCATCCTCGGCTACCCGGGTATCGGCGGCGATACGATCACTCTGACTAGCGGCAGCGTGTCCGGCTTTTCGCACGAGGAGAGGCTGAATGTGACCCGCGCCTGGATCAAGACCGATGCCACTATCTCCGGGGGGAACAGCGGGGGCACCGCGATCAATGGTGTCGGCCATCTGGTGGGCGTGCCAACGCAGGCGGCTGCCGGCACCGGCATCCAGCCGGTAGATGCGCGCCCCGTCGTTGATACCAACCGCGACGGGCAAATCGACCAGCGCGACACCCCGATGGCCATCGGCGGGTTTATCAATGGCTTGCGGCCGGTCAATCTCGCCTCCCCGCTGCTGCAAAAGGCAGGCCTGTCAACCATGCGAGGTGCGTCTGCAGCGCTGCCTCCGGTGCAGCCAGCGCAGCCAGCAAGGACCTCGCCAGCGCCGAGCCCGTCGGCTCCGGCCTTTCGTGCCCTGGTCTTTAGCCGCGACGTCACTGAGGACGGGCGACCCATCCAGCCAGCTTCGCTGCTCCCGTCAGGGGGTACCCAGCTCTTTGCCAGCTTCGAATACTCTGGCCTGGATAGCTCGATGACCTTTGGCGAGGTCTGGGCCTGGAACGGCAAGACCATTGCGCAGAAGCGCGGTTCGTGGGACGCAGAGGCCAGCGGGCGTCGGACACTTTCGCTGATGAACCAACGTGGCTTGCCTGATGGGGAGTATCACCTGGTGCTGACTCTCAATAACCGGGTTATGGCCGAAGGCAAGGCCGTCATCGGGATGCTTGCCGAAGACACCGACACCCAGGTGTCGGGTCAGATTGTCGATGCCGCGACCAATCGAGGCATCGCCAATGTGCTCGTTCTGGCGCTGAAACCGGGTGTGCGAGTGCAGGACTTTGTCAGGCAGCAGAACAAGGAGCAGGTAGTGGCCAAAGCGACCACGGGCAACCAGGGTGCCTTCACCTTCGACCGCCAGCTACCAAAGGGCCAGGCCTATGGACTGCTGGTGATCGCGCGTGGCTACCGCGACCTGGCCATAGATGGCGCTCTGCGTATCACCGCCAACGCACCGGAACAGGCACAACTCGGCCCCATCTCCCTGCGGCGCGAATAGCGCCCACTGAGGTACACCGCAAGAAAGGGGCTCGCCGGACCCATGGGTCTGGCGAGCCTCTTGCGTCGTCGAGCTGGGTCGCAGGCGCCAATCAGCCGGACCTGGACAGGTTGAGTGCCTCCTGCACGCGCGGCAGAACGAAACGGTCGACCTCGTCATCGCTGCGGGGGTCCGGCACGTCGCGGAACAGGAACCATTCCTCAGTGTGCTCCGCGGCCTCGCCGGGGGCCATGTGCTCGAGCGGCCCCAGGGTCTCCACCTCCAGCATCGTGCCGTTGGTAAAGACCTCCACATTCGCTCCCATGTCAGGATAGCAGGCGCCGGCCTCACGCCGGAAGGTCTTTACCAGGAGACGGCCGCCGTTGGCATAGCCCACCCATCCGTCAGGGGTTGAAGCCCCGATCTTTTGTGGCAATGTCGCGGAAGGAGTCTGGCGAAGCAGGATGTACCTCTGACCCCAGGTCCACCGGGAGTCAGACAGGTCGGTGTAGGGCCAGAGCGTCAGGATACTGCTTGCTGAGAGTGATTCGGGGTGCACCCCGCGGGGAGGCAGAGGAACGATGGCCACTCCGCCTTCGTCCATCACCGTAATGGCCCAGGGAGCCAACTGCACTGGCGCGTGGGACCTGTTGGTGAGCCGATGGGTCACCACCACTTGCCCCGCGCTGCCAAACCGCAGTTCGATGCTCTTTTCGGTCTGCGTCACTTGGTCGGCAGCCTGCGTCACCGCAAGCGTTTGGCCTTGCTGCGCTGCCACCACCGGGGCATTGTCCGGCTGATAGGTGCGTGCCGGATCCTCGGGCGCTTCCCAGAGACGGTGACCGCCATAGATGAGCCATTCGGCGCCGCCACTGCGGCCCAGCAGCTTCGGATACTCGCGCAGGACGTTGGCCTCTCCGACAAAGCCAAACCGAATGATGCGCGGGCCGACGTCCGTGGTCACCACCAGCTCAAGCCGGCCGTTAGTGAGCCAGTAGCAGTTCGGCCAGCCTCCGTACGGCTTCTTGCACACCGTCATCTGGCCCATTCTGGACATGTTCACGCTCCCGCGGGTGCCACTTGTGCCAGTCACCGCACCGCACAACGAAACCAGCCGTGGGTTCCGCTCACGCTAGCTCCCACCAGAACGCTCCAGCTCGGCGATCAACACCTCGTATGGCGCGACGTCTACGCGGCAAAGGTCCAGCGACTCGGCAACAGCATGATGCGTGGACAATCGAACCCTGGCGCAAAGCGCCGAGTCCGGAGCCAGTGAGGCACTGTCAGAACACCCCTGCGGCCGCCCCAGCCGCGAGGCGACATCGACTGACTGCGAGTGTCGGCTCCAGTTGAGAATCACCAGCATGGTCTGCTCCGGCGCCGTGCGCACAAAGGCCAGCACGTCCGCCGAGTCTGCATCCACCAGGCTCCACGAGCCTCCCAGCAGCGCCGGAGATCGGCGACGCAACTGCAGCAAGGATCGGTAGAACTCGAGCAGTGAACCCTTGGTTCCTCTCTGCTCCTCAACACTGACACCGTGAGCAAAGCTGGGGTGGAGCGGCAACCAGGTCTGAACGTCAGGCGGGCTGAATCCGGCCCCGGGCAGTGCGTTCCACTGCATCGGCGTACGGCTCTTGTCCCGGCCGTGCTCAACGGCATGCCTCAAGGCAACTGCGGGCAGTGAACCCGCCAGCCTTGTTTCCAGTTCGTAGAGGCGTCTGCTAAACTCGTCGCGGACCTGCGTCAGGTCCGTCAGGAGCAAGTCAGACATTCCGATCTCCTCGCCATAGTAGAGAAAGGGAGTGCCTCTCAGCGTTAGCGTCAGCGCGGCAGCCAATCGCGTGAGCTCGGCGTCATGTTCTCCATCGCCAAAGTGGCTGCGCAGCCGGGAGGTGTCGTGATTGCCAAGGGTGTTGCACGGCCACGCTCCGGGCGGCAGGCGTGCAAGCCGGTCGCGCTGGTTGGCACGCACGTGAGCCGGTCCCAGACGCTCTGTGCGCAGCAAGGGAAAGTTGAACACCAGGTGCAGCTCGTTCGACCCGTCACCATGGTAGGCGAGGTCATCTACCTCACCGACCAGCACCCGGTCGTCGTAGGTGTCAACCAGTTGCCTGAGCTCCCTCATCACCTCGTGCACCTCCGGTTGCTCCACCTGCCGCTCATACAGCCGTTCCAGGTCCTGCGATGCCCGCTGAAACTCCTCCGCACTGGAGGCATTGCGCAGGGCCAGGAACAGCTCCACCTGCGAGCGCGTCTCGGTAGGGTCGCGAAGGTCCCTGTCCTCGAACAACGTACCGGGTGCGTCGAGCCGAAAACCGTCCACCCCGTAGTCAAGCCAGAACCTCACCACCCGATACATCTCCTGTCGGACCTGAGGGTTGCGCCAGTTGAGATCCGGTTGCTGCTTGAGAAAGTAGTGATAGTAGTACTGGCCAGTCGTCCCGTCGTACTCCCAGGCCGGTCCTCCGAAGCACGACATCCACCGGTTGGGCGGCCCTTCGGCCTGCGCGTCTCTCCAAATGTACCAGTCGCGCTTGGGATTGTCGAGACTCGAACGCGACTCGCGAAACCACGGGTGCTCGTGCGAGGTGTGGTTCAGCACCAGGTCGAAAATGACGCGAATGTTCCGAGCGTGGGCCTGGTCAAGAAACGTCCGCAAGTCGGCCATCGTGCCATACTCTGGCGCCACGTCGGTGTAGTCAGATACATCATAGCCGCAGTCATGCTGCGGCGATGAGAAGAACGGGGAGAGCCACAGAGCATCGATACCCAGGTCCGCCAGATAGTCCAACTGCCTGGTCATGCCGGGCAGATCTCCGATACCATCCCCATTCGAGTCCGCATAGCTGCGGGGGTAGATCTGGTAGAACACCCCCCTCTGCCACCACTCCAATCCGGCCATTGGTTCCCTCTTCCTCTTGAGATGCGAAACGCCGCTACGCGAGGCCCTCTTCGTAAACGATCTTCCCGCGCACCACGACGAGCCTCACCCGCAGGTCTTGATCCAATACGGTCAAATTGGCCAGCTTGCCGGGGACCAACTCCCCCACACTCGACATTACTCCAACGGCCCTGGCCGCGTTGGTGGAAGCCAGCCGAGTCGACACCTCCGGCGAGCATCCTGTTGCCGAGATCCAGTGACGCAGGCACGAGTCCATTGTGGCCGTGCTACCGGCCAGAGTCCCGTCGCTCAGGCGCGCCACGCCATCGACAACCGTGACCAACTCACCGACGAGCCGGTATTCGCCGTTCCCGAGGCCCGCCGCGGCCATGGCATCAGTGACCAACACCAGGCGCTCCGTACCTAGGCACCTGTTGAGCAGTTTCAGCGCACCGGCGTGCAGGTGCACGCCGTCGGCGATGAGCTCCGCCGTCACTCGCTCTGAAGTCAGCACCGCACCTACCACCCCGGGCTGTCGGTGGGTGAAGGGGCTCTGGGCATTGCAGGTGTGGGTCACGTGCGTCCAACGACCCTGCAGCGCATCGCTGGCCACTTCATAGCTGGCATCCGAGTGACCCAGCGCCACGGTGACGCCCGCAGAGTGGAACAACGCCGCCACCTCGCCCGCCCGCGGCAACTCCGGCGCGAGCGTGACCATTCGAATCCAACCGCGACCTGCCTCGAGCAGAGCGGTCGCCTCTTCTAACGTCGGCTGACGAAGCCACGAGCGGGAAAAGGCCCCTCTTCGTTCCGGGTTGAGAAATGGCCCTTCGAGGTGAATGCCGAGCCCCTCTGCGCCTGGCAGGCCTATCTCGAGCACCTCTGCGCATTCGGCCACGATCGAAAGGAGGCTTGCCCGGTCCGGCGCTGCGAGCGAGCAGATGAAACCCGTGACTCCAGAGCGGAGCACCCACTGGGAGTACTGAGCAAGATCGTCGGCCTGCCGGCCAGGTTGTCCAAAAGTGATGCCGCGCCCACCATGGGTATGGATGTCAATGAACCCCGACGAGAGAAGCATGCCCTGCAGGTCAACGGACCTGCCATGCCGCTGCTCGAATCTCGCTGGTGGACCGACGTAGGAGATACGGCTGCTGTCATCTACCAGCAGCATCGCCTGGCGAAGAAGGCCACCGGGGGTGCAGGCCGTGGCGTTATGCAATGCTAGCATTGGTATCCTTCGTCCCGCGTTGGTAACGCTGTCAGGCTCGAACGTGTCGATTCATTGATTCGCCAGAGCCATCGACAGGGTGAGCGTGGTATCATCCGTTCTCGCCGCAACCACCTCGAGCCCCGACCTGACCAGCGTCTCGGCGAAGAGCTGGTTGGCGTTGCCGACGAGAGAATCGATCCTCTCGCGGATCGCCGCCGGCAGCAGGTCGACCGAGATGGGCACTTCCGCCAGCTCTACCTGCGAAACCGCCAGCTCCAATCCCCCATCGCGGACTGACAGAGCAGCGATCAATTTCAGCCGCACTGCCGTCGTCTCGCCGGCCACCGTCACCTTGGCACCAATGAGGATATCCAGCCATCCGCCTGGTCGCAGGTCAACCACAACGTTGTCCATGCCTTGATCCTGGTCTCGGGCAGCCTCAGTGACTAGCTCTGACAGAAGAGCCTCATCGGCGGTGATGCTGAGCTGCGTTCGCCCCGAATGCGCCGGCAGCCGCGGCGCGATGACCGGACGCGTCTGCAGGTAGAGTACCAGCGCTCCGGCGAGAACGAGACTCAAGATGATGCCGACAACTACTCCGAGCAGAAAGTGTCGACCCGGCACTGTCGCCTCCCCGATCAGATTGGCGCTCTGCGATCAATGGGACTGGCCCGATCCCTCGACAGGCGCCTGCATCCCTGCGCGGGCCAGGGGCCTACCGCGCCGGGCCTATAATACTATGCTACGCGAGGTCTGGTCAACAACGCTTCTGTTGACCGCTCGCTGGTCCAAACCTATAATCGCTCCGACTCGCTCGTCATCTTGGAGGTGGATATGATCGCAGAGTTCAAAAAGTTCATCAACCGGGGCAACGTGCTCGACCTGGCTGTCGGAGTGATCATCGGAGGTGCATTCGGCAAGATCGTCTCTTCGTTGGTTAACGACATCCTCATGCCTCCGATCGGCAAGCTGCTCGGCGGCTTTGACTTCACCAGCCTGTTCATCGATCTCTCGGGTCAACATCACGCCAGCCTCGCTGCCGCCAAAGAGGTCGGAGCAGCGACCATCAACTACGGGGTCTTTATTAACACGATTCTCGAGTTCCTGGTGATCGCGGCGGCGTTGTTCTTGGTCATCCGCCAGGTGAACCGCCTGCAGGCAGTCAAAGCTGAAGCGCCAGCGGAACCCACCACCAAGGAATGCCCGTTCTGCGCCACCAGCATCCCGATCAAGGCCAAGCGCTGCCCGAACTGCACCTCTCAGCTCTAGCGATTCATCGGGCAGGCCAAGTCGCAGACGCGGGAAGAAAGGTGCTGGTTGGGGTAGTTGGAGGGAACGAGCACACAACCAACTAGGCGCCAGGGCGAGGCAGAGCAACCACCGGCGTAGCCCGTTGGAGAAGAGGACGAGAGTCGGGTCACGATCAGATACTACGGTCGTGACCCGACAACGGAAACTACTTGGCGACCCCCATGCGGCTCACTTTCGCACCGCACACCGAACAGGTGCCCTTGGTGGCCTTGCGGCCGTTCTTCAGGGTGACCACCTTGGGATTCTTCACTTCCTGTTGCGCCTTGCACTTGAAGCAGTACGCCTTCATCTTGCACCTCCGCCAGAATCAGGCAGCACTCAACCGTGCCTGTAAGGGCATTCTAACATAGCTATCGCAGGAAAAGCAAAATCGTCAAATGGCGCGTATCGCCTTTGCCCTGTCGGCAGGACGGCTCCTATAATCAAGTTATGGACCTGACCGAGGCACTCCAAGCTCTTCGCACCGATCCGCGGTTCTGTGAAAACATCGTCGCCTGGGTCCGGCAACCCGCGCGAGCCGCTCGATTTGGGCCGTTCCCCGAGGCTATCGATGCTCGAGTCCGGGAAGCGATTCGCAGTCGGGGAATCGACGCACTCTACACACACCAGGCAGACGCGATAGCCGCCACACTTCGGGGCGAGAACGTTGTCGTTGTTGCCGGTCCGGCCTCGGGCAAGACCCTGTGCTACAACCTGCCAGTGCTGGACGTTCTCGTTCGTGAGCCTCAGGCGCGAGCACTCTATCTGTTCCCCACCAAGGCCCTCGCGCAAGACCAACAGGCCGCATGGCAGGAGCTGACTCGGGGCATTCTGGGGCCAGGCGCAGCAGCCACCTACGACGGAGATACCGCCACTGGCTCACGCGCCAGAGCCAGGCGCGAAGCTCAGGTCCTGATCACCAATCCCGATATGGTCCACCTTGGCGTCCTGCCTCATCACACGCGCTGGCACGAGTTCTTTGCCAACCTCAGATTCGTCGTGCTGGACGAAATGCACGCCTACTGCGGATTGCTGGGCGGACACGTGGCCAATGTGCTACGGCGACTGCGACGGGTGTGCGAGCTCTATGGCTCCAGGCCGCAATTCGTGCTCTGCTCGGCCACCATCGCCAATCCCGCCGAGCTCGCTGCCGGGCTCATCGGCCAACCGGCCACTCTGGTGGACAACGACGGTTCGCCAGCGGGAGAGTCTCACTTTCTCTTCTACAACCCACCGTTGATCGACCCTGCCCGCGGTCTCAGGCGCGGGCAGCTCGCCGAGTCGGCCGCTCTGGCCTCATTCTTTGTGGAGAAGGGCTTATCGACCATCGCCTTCCACACCGGAAGACGAGGCACCGAGCTGCTGCTCAGATACCTGAGGAGCGCGCTGAAGGAGCAAGGCTGCTCACCGAACCAGGTCAGCGGATATCGAGGTGGGTATCTGCCCCGCGAGAGGAGAGAGATTGAGCGCCAACTGCGCGATGGCACCCTGCGCGGCGTGGTCACCACGAATGCGCTGGAACTGGGCATCGACATCGGTGAACTCAGCGTATGCATCCTCAGCGGCTACCCTGGCACAATCGCCAGTACCAGGCAGCAGGCGGGGCGAGCCGGCCGCCGCCAAGGCGCCTCCGCCACAGTACTGGTGGGAGGGCCCTCACCCCTGGACCAGTACCTGCTGACCCATCCCCGCCACCTCCTGGAACGGACGCCAGAACTGGCCTTGATCGCCCCGGACAACCCCTATCTTCTGCGCTCGCACCTCAAGTGCGCCACCTTTGAGCTCCCCTTTGAGGTAGACGAGCAGTATGCACCCGGCGCCGCTGCCGAGCCGTTGCTCTCGGAGATCGCTGCCTCTGAGGGCGTCCTACACCGCTCCGGGCGCAAGTGGTTCTGGATGGACAGCGGCTATCCGGCTTCGAGCGTCTCTTTGCGCACTGCCAGCGCCAGCCGAGTCGCCATCGTGAGTGCACAGGGGACCACGGTCGGGTTGGTGGATGCGCCGGGCGCCGTGCAGTTGGCTCATGAGGGAGCGGTCTACATGCACGAAGGCGTCACCTACGAAGTGCAGCGATTGGACCTCGAGGCGGGCGTGGCCACAGTTCGCGCCAGAGAGACAGAGTACTTTACTCAAGCCTCGCTGGATTCCAGAGTGGACGTGCTGCAGGTTGAGGCCTCCGAGCCCGGGACAGCGACAACACGAGGATGGGGACAGGTGCGCGTTCGCACCAAGGCCACCAGTTACGGCCGGTTTGCCTGGTACACCCACGAAAAGCTCGAAACCGTGCCGTTGGACCTACCCGAGATGGAGCTCCTGACAACCGCCTACTGGCTGCACCTGGGCGCAGAGCTGGTGAAATCCCTGGCTGACCTGGGAGACTGGACTATCGCCGCCCTGCGCTCCTACGGACCGGACTGGGCAGAGCAGAGAAATCGCGCTCGCGCCAGAGACCAATACCGCTGTCGCAACTGCGGCCGGCCGGAGCTGCCTGGCAAGCAACTGGATGTCCATCACCTGCAGCCTTTCCGCACCTTTGATTACCGACCGGGCGAGAACGACAACTACCTGCGGGCGAACCGACTGGACAACCTCATCTCGCTGTGCCCGGACTGTCATCGGCAACTCGAGACCTCAAGGGACATGCAGGGGACACTCGAGGGTTTGGCCTGCGTGTTTCGCAGTCTGGCGCCGCTATTCCTGATGTGCGATCCGCGTGACCTCGGAATGGCCGTCGACCTGGACATGGGCTTTAGCAAAGCACCCACGATAGTGATCTACGACCTTGTACCGGGGGGAGTAGGATTCAGCGAGGAGCTTTACGCGCGTCACGAGGCGATACTCGCTGCCTGTTTGGACCGGGTCCGTGAGTGCCAGTGTGAGGAGGGATGCCCTGCTTGCGTGGGAGCGCCCCCTGAACGGGGTTTGGGGGCCAAGCGTCGCGTTCTCGACCTGCTGGGCAGGCTGGTCAACCCGCGTGCGGACGCCGCCGGCCAGGCGTAGTTATCTGCTCGGCGCCAGAGTGAGCACACCCTCAGCCTGAGCCAGCACCTCCGAGCGCTCGTACAGCATCTGCTGCGGCTGAACCGCCTGCCAGGCACCAATCATATCGTCGTAATGCCGACTGAGGGGCTGACCCGATTGACCGGTAGTGTGCTGGTAGAGCGACTCGTCCCAGTGCCCCACGTCCACTATCTGACGGTACGACGGAAGAGACTCGACGTCGAAAGATCCTGGATAGTAGGCGTTGGCGTTGACCGTGCACCAGGTGCCAGGTGCCGCCACGGGCCCGCGGTTCAGGAGCAAACCCAGGGCCGGCACGGATCCCAGGACGTGCTTGAAAGTAGCGGTATGCACCTTACCCCAGGCCCACTGGCTGTCCAGGTTGCCCACCAGGTCCCCGTAGTGACGCCTCCAGAACTCCATTGCCTCTCCGACGCTCTTCCGCAGTATCTGGTCGCGACTCTCGACCTCCGGAGTCGTCACATCGTCGAACCACGGGCTGTCAGGCTGGTCGATGATCCCGAACAAAACCTGGGCCATTCTGCCCCAGGAGCCCGGTTCGATCTGCACGCCCTGTAGCTCATCCCCGAACGTATTCATCAGCGCCCGCCATAGCACCACATCAGCGATGCCCGCAGCGCCGCTTTCGGGTCGCATCTGATAGTCCCACTGCTCGAAGAAGCGAAAGGCCCGCTCTTGCAGCCACCCCTGCGGGCCCAGTGCCAGAACGTACGGCATCACCCGCGCGGCAGCCAGCGAGTAGGCGTCGGCCTGGATGTTCCGCATGTCGGCCACAGTCAGGTGCTTCTTCCCCTGTAGTAGCTGCGTGATCCGTTGAGCCCGAGAGGGCTCCGCCCAGTTCGCCGAGAGGAAGTATGGGTAGTCATCCGCGACGATCTTGTTGTTGGCCGTGACCAGGTAGTGCTGCGGCGGGTTGTAGGCTGAAGGCAGCTCCTCAAACGGGATAGAGCCGTTCCATTCGTACTCGCCTGTCCAGCCGGGGACAGGCACCAGGCCCTGGCCCCGGCTGCGAATTGGGATTACTCCGGGAAGCTGGTAGCCAATGTTCCCCTGCGCATCTGCATAGAGCAAGTTCTGTGCAGGCGAATTCCAGTGTCTGAGGGCCGAACGGAACTGATCCCAGTTTTCAGCGCGATTGAGGAGGTGCAGGCTGGTAAAGATGCTGCCACTTTCCAATGCGGTCCATCGCAAGGCCAGGGGTGGACCCTGAACCTTGTCGTCGGAGGGCAGCAATGGTCCGTGGCGGGTCGTGCGAACGGTCAGCCAGACTGGCCCGCTTCGACCCTTCACCCAGATTTGCTCGGTCAGTTCACCGAGATCGTACCACTCGCCCCTGTATTCGTACTGACCAGCATCGTTCACGTGCTCGACATACAGGTCCTGAACGTCGACCCTCGAGTTGGTCATTCCCCAGGCGATCGACCTGTTGTGACCGATGACCACGCCGGGGCAACCCGGAAAGGAGGCTCCGATTACGTCAAGCGCGCCAGCAACAAGGTGAACCTCGTACCAGAGCGAAGGTATCTGGATGCCAAGATGCGGGTCATTGGCCAGAATGGGTCTGCCAGTTGCCGTCATAGACCCATCGACTACCCAGTTATTGCTGCCAGACCCCGAATCCGGATAGCCGCTCAGTTGTCTGAATTGGCGCCATCCCGTCAGCAACGACTCGTCAGCCAGCCTCAGGCCCGCCGTCTCCTCAGGGACAACCACCGGAGCACCTTCAGGATAGGCAGGGAACAGTTCGCTCGCCTTCTGCTCACCGAGTTTGGCGGTGAGCCTCTGCCTTTCGAGCTCATCCTCCCAGTTTCCGTCGAGCCCCATAGCCATCACTTTGGTCCAGCCCAGCGAGTCGGTCACCGTCCACGGCTCAGGGGCAAACCCCAGCAGCTGAAACTCGAGCGGCAAGTGGTTGCGGTGGGTGCCAATGAAGGCATTCACCCCTTCTGCATAGGCGGTCAGTTCGGCGAGCACCTCCGGGGGCAGGGTTTCCACATCGCGTTGCGCGGCGCGATACAGTCCCAGCGTCCGCACAAGACGGTCGGTGTCAAGCGTCGACTCGCCCAGCACCTCCGACAACCGGCCAGCCGCCAGCCTTCGATTGAACTCCATCTGCCACAGCCGGTCCTGAGCGTGAACATAGCCCTGAGCAAAGTAGGCATCGCGCTCGAACTCGGCATAGATGTGCGGTACCCCCCACCGGTCCCGGATGATCTCGACCTGGCCCTGGAGCCCGTCGAGTTCAGCCCGTCCGTCAGTGCGGGGAAACGTGGCGCGGAACATCACCTGGTAGACTCCGCCCACGAACAAGAGTGCGGCGATGAGCAGTACCAGGACCGCTGTCGAGAACGCTCGTTTGAGGATCTTGATCAAACTGGCCTCACTTGTCCTTCACTCGCCGAGTCGCGCGCCGGCTGACCACTGGGCAAGTACAAGAGATGCACTGTCAGCTCAGGCACTCAGCAGCCAGCGTCGCACACCACCGCTACGGCCTCAATCTCGACCTTGGCACCCAGAGGCAGCGCCACGACCTGTATTGCTGAGCGGGAAGGTGGCTGGGACGGGAAGAACTCGCCATAGACCTCGTTCATTGCCGGCCAATCCTTCATGTCGGCCAGAAAGACCGTCGTCTTGATCGCATGGGCGAGGTCTGAGCCAGCAGCCTCCAGAATGGCCTGCAGGTTCAGCAGCACTTGCCGTGTCTGAGCGACGATATCCGGTCCTGCCAGCTCACGAGTGCCCGGAATGAGGCCAATCTGGCCCGCTGTGAACACGAGATCCCCAACTCGAACCGCCTGCGAATAGGGCCCGACCGCCGCTGGTGCGTTCGGGGTAGAGCAGATCTGCCTGGACATGCGCCCCCCTTGTGACGATTGCTGCCAGAGATTCTACTCACTGCGACCCTTCCGGCCAAGTCTGGCGCCAACGGACAGGATCCAGCCGGGCTCTTTGACACATCCGGGCGCGGCCGCTATACTGGTCGAACCATGTTTCTGAAACGCCTCGAGCTCCGCGGATTCAAGACCTTTGCTTCCTATACCGACCTCGTCTTTGACGCCGGCGTCACGGCCATCGTCGGTCCCAATGGCAGCGGCAAGTCCAACATCGCCGACGCGGTGCGCTGGGTGCTCGGCGAACAGAGCTATGCCGCTCTGCGTGGCAAACGCACCGAAGACATGATCTTTGCCGGCACCAGCCGCCGTCCGCAGATGGGCATGGCCGAGGCTATCCTCACCTTTGACAATTCCAGCCGTTGGCTGCCCATCGACTTTGCCGAGGTCACAGTCTGTCGCCGGGCCTACCGTTCGGGCGAGAACCAGTACCTGGTCAATGGCAGTCGGGTGCGTCTGCGAGATGTGCTGGACATGCTGGGCAAGGCATCACTGGGACGTCAGGGTTTTGTGGTCATCGGCCAGGGACTGGTCGATGCGGCTCTCACCCTGCGCCCTGAGGAGCGTCGCGTCCTCTTTGAGGTGGCGGCGGGCATTCACATCTACCAGGACAAGCGCACCGACTCGCTGAACAAACTCGCTGAGACGAAGCAGAATACCCTGCGCCTCAACGACATCACGGCCGAGCTTGCGCCTCGTGTCCGGGACCTGGAGCACCAGGCCAGGCGAGCGCAGGAGCGCGAGGTGGTTAGCCGAGACCTGGAGAAGCTGCTACGGGTCTGGTACGGCTACCAGTGGCACCGTCTGCAGTTGCGAGTCAACGAAGCTGAGAATGCTTTGCATAGTCAGCAGGAAGAACTCGACCTGTGGCGTGGCAAGCAGCACGAAGTTGAGGCTCTGGTTGGCGGAACGCTTGAACGCCAGGCCGAGCTGCGACGGCAGCTCAGTCTGTGGCACAAGGAGAGTGGAGAGCTGCACAGCCGAGCCGAACTAACCGGGCGAGAGCTGGCAGTAAGCCGCGAGCGGTTGAACCTGTTGCAGGTTCGCCAGTCGGAGCTGAGCCTCGAGGCAGGGCAACTCGAAAGCAGGCGCGCACGGCTGCAGGCCATTCTGGCCACCGCCCAGACCGACCTCGAATCAACCCAGGCGCAGTTGGCTACTGAGACGGCCCGGGTGGACGGGCTCAAAGTCGCGTTCAAGCAGACTGAAGCAGCGCGCATCCAACGCTCGCAGGCAGTCGATCAGGCCCGGGATGGAGCCTACGCCCTTGCCTCGTCCCTGGCCGAGGCAAAGAACAAGCTCGCATCGCTCCAGGAACGACGAATGCAGGTCGTCGCCGAGCACGACAAGGCGCAGCAGGATGTGGCCACTGTTGAAGCGCAACTCGCTGAGCTCAGGTCGAGTCTCGCTCAGGCCCACGAACAGAGCGAAGCAACCAGGGCCGCTGCCACAGAGACCGAGCAGCGCCGGGCCAGGCTGCAGAAGGAGCTCGCGGATGGCGAGCGCGATGTGGAGTCACGTCGGCAGGCGGTCGAGGCGGCAGCGCGCAATCGGCAGAGGGCAGAGGACCGTCAGGAGCTGCTGTCTGGCCTGCGTTCGAGCATGGCCGGCCTGGCGCCCGGCGTCAAGGCCGTGCTCGAGGCACGCCAGCGGCTCTCTGGCATCATTGGCCCGGTGACTGAGCTATTGCAGGTTCCGCCGGAACTGGAGCGGGCTATCGAATCGGCGCTGGGTACCTACGGGCAGGCGCTCGTCGTAGAGCGCTGGGAGGATGCCTCTGGCGCAATAGCCGAGCTTCGCCGCCAGGACTCGGGATGGGCCACCTTCCTTCCCCTCGACTCTCTCAGCCCGTCACCAACCAAGCTGCCTCCGGGCGATTCCGAGGTCATCGGTCTGGCTCAGCAGCTAGTTACTTACGAAACACGTTTTGAACGAGTTGCCCAGCTCCTGCTCGGTCAGGTCGTCGTGGTAAAAGACCTGGAGGCAGCCAGACGCATTCGCACCAGATTACAGCCTGGCCAGCGCATAGTCACTCTCACTGGTGAAACGGTGCAGAGCACGGGCGTGCTGAGCGGCGGCTCGCCCAGGAACGCGAGTTGCGCGAGCTGCCAGTCCAGGTAGCCGCGCTGCGTGCTGAAGAGGAGCGCCTGGCCGGGGCTCTCGGCGAGGCGGAGCGAGAACTCGCCGCCTGCCGCGAGGGGCTGAACGCCGCCGTGGAGGAGCTCAGGCAAATCGCGCAGCGACGCGATGCGGCCACCAAGGCCGCTGCCACGACAGAGGGTAGAATCGAACGTCTTCTTTCGGAAAACGAGTGGCGGCGCAAGCTCAGCCGCGACCAGCACCAGGAGTTGCAGGCTCTGGAGACGCGCGCAACCGAGCTGAACGCCCAGATTCGCAGTCTGTCCGAACAGCATACGGTCCAGAGACAGCAGCTCGACAGAGCGCTGGCCGCTCAGCAAGAAGAGCAGCACCGGGACCAAGAGTCGCGTCAGGCCATCGCAGAAGCAGAGACGTCGTTGGCCGTCTTGCGGCGGCAGTCTCAGGCGCTGGAGCAGTCTCTGCTCGCCCAGCGAGCTGAACTGGAACGGTTCGAGAAAGACGCGGCCAGCAGTGCGCAGCGCATGGCCCAGGCGGGGTACGAGGCCGAACAGATCAGTCAGCGGGTCGCGACGCTCCAGATTGAATCGACCGAACTCTCCACTCAGGTGGCTGCCTTGTCCGCCTTGATCGATCCGGCCGAGGCGGAGCTCAACGGCCTGGAAAACCAGGTTCAGGGCCTGGAGAACGAACTCGCTGGCATTCGTCGTCGCGCTTCAGAGCTCGACACCCTGTTTGGCCAACAGCTACTGGAGAAAGAGCGGCGCGTAGACGCGTTCGCCTCACTTGAGCGCCGCATCGAGGAGGATTTGGGCGACATTGAGTACCCCACGGAGCGGGTGAAGCAGTTGCGGCTCGAGTTCCTCGGTCAGCAGCTGCCCCTGACCGAGTCCGAAGTCGTGCAGGAGGACCTGAGCAGCGAGATCAAGGACCTCAAGGCCCGGCTGCGACGAATGGGCACGGTCAACCCGAATGCCCCTCAGGAGTTCGCAGAGGTCTCTCAGCGCTATCAGTACCTCAAGTCGCAGATCGCCGACCTGGAGCAGTCTGCTGCCTCGCTTGAGCAGGTCATCAAGGAGCTCGACGAAGTAATGAAGACCGAGTTCCTCAAGGTCTTTCACGCGGTGGCAGCCGAGTTCTCTCGCTATTTCCAGGTTCTTTTCCAGGGCGGGCAGGCCCGCATCGCACTCACTGATCCGGACAATCCGTCGACCACAGGAGTGGAGATCTTTGCCCGACCGCCCGGCAAACGTCAGCAGTCTCTGGCCCTCTTGTCAGGTGGTGAGCGGGCGCTCACTGCGGCAGCCCTCGTGTTTGCGGTGCTCAAGACGCGCCCCTTGCCCTTCTGCTTCCTAGACGAGGTCGATGCAATGCTGGACGAAGCAAACGTGGGGCGTTTTCGTAGTCAACTGCTCGAGTTCTCCGAGCTCACCCAGTTCATTGTCATCACCCACAACCGCCAGACAGTGGAGGCGGCCAACACCGTCTATGGTATCTCGATGGGCGAAGACGGCGCCTCCAAGACCATCTCGCTCCGATTGCAGGAGCGCCTGCCGATGCCACCTCCTGCTGCCCAGGCAGAACCAACGCCACCCGCCGCTTGAGGGTCACTCAGCGCTCATGGCAGCTCAGTACACCCGACCACGAGTCCACCTCATCGCCACCGGTGGAACTATCGCTATGCGTGAGGACAATGGCGCAGGCGGGGCAGTTCTCGCACTGACCGCCGCAGACCTGGCGGGCAGTCTGCGTTTCGCCACCGTCTCCCTGCCCGAGATTACCACCGAGGAGTATGGTCCTCTTCCCAGCTGCCAGTTCACTATCGATCATCTGTGGGGCTTGCGCCAGCGGGTGATGCAACTCCTGCAAGACGGAACGGACGATCGCGGCTCGGCGCCGGCCATCGTAATCACCCACGGCACTGACACGCTCGAGGAGACGGCCTATCTGCTGGACCTGACCGTGCCTTCTCCTGTACCGGTCGTCATCACCGGCGCGATGCGAGTGGCATCAGATCCGGGTTACGACGGCATGGCCAATCTGCTCGCCGCCATCAGGGTGGCCTCCTCTCCGCAGTCATGCGGATTGGGGACGTTGGTAGTGATGAATGACGAGATCCATACTGCGCGCGATGTGACCAAGACCGACAGTCAGAGCCTCGACACCTTCCAGTCCCCCGTCTGGGGGCCCATCGGGCGCGTTGATGCCGGCCAGGTGCGCACAGCTAGGCGCATCGAGCGCAGCATCATCGCCGCGCCGCGGCTGGAGCAGCGTGTCGTTCTGCTCAAGTTGGCTGTGGGAATGGATGCCGACCTGGTGACCCTTGCGGTTGACCGCGGGGCAAAGGGGCTGGTCATTGAGACCTTTGGCGGCGGCCGCGTGCCCCCGTGGTGGCTGGAGCCAATCCGCCAGGCAGCGGCAGCCGGTGTGGCGGTTGCCGTGACCACGCGCTGCCTGTCGGGGAACTTGGGTGACCCGTACCGCTACGAAGGCGCTTTTTCCGACCTCGTGGAGGCGGGTTGCCTGGTAGCCCCTGGCCTGAATGGCCCAAAGGCGCGCCTTCGGCTGATGGCCGCCCTCGCCGCGGGCAGCAACGCCGATGATGTCCGCCATCTGTACGAATCGGACCAGAGCCATGCGCCATTCCTCAAGTAGCCAGACGAGCAGCCGCGCAACCTGCCCAGCCAATACCTGGGTTCGCGCCCGCCCTGTGCCTCGCCCAGATGCCGGCGTCTCCCTGAACCATCTCACGCTGGCACGGGTGATGTCATGACAACTGTCCACGAACTCATCGTGCAAACAGGCGGCCAGCGCATAGATAGCTGGGTAGCGGAAGCGTTGCCTCATCTATCGCGCTCCTACGTTCGCAAGCTCATCGACGTCGGCCTGGTCACTGTACGCGCCCACGCGGTGAAACCCAGCCTCAAGGTTCAGGTCGGCGACGTTGTTCGCATCGACGAGCCGGAACCAGAGCCTCTTACCCTCACTGCGGAAGCCATACCCCTGCCGGTCGTGTTTGAGAACGCGGACCTGCTGGTGGTGGACAAACCAGCCGGCATGGTCGTTCACCCTGCTCAGGGTCACGCCAGCGGCACGCTGGTGAATGCGGTTCTCGCCCACTGCGATGACCTCGGCACCATCAACGGCGTGATTCGACCCGGGATTGTGCACCGCCTGGATAAGGACACTTCCGGGCTGTTGATCGTGGCCAAGAATGACCAGGCGCTGAGGGACCTCCAGTCACAGTTCAAGGCGCGCACCGTGCACAAGACATACATTGCGCTTGTCGAGGGCGTTCTCGAGGCAGCAAGCGGCATCATTGACGCGCCAATCGGCCGCGACTCAAGGCATCGGCAGAGAATGGCCGTGATCCCCGGTGGTGAGCGTACTGCCCAGACGAACTACCGGGTCCGAGAGTACTTTCCGCGACACACACTGGTCGAGGCCGAGCCGGTTACGGGCAGGACCCACCAGATCCGAGTTCACTTGGCCTTCATCGGCCATCCCGTAGTGGGTGATCCTGTCTATGGCCATCGTCACAAGTCGCTGCCGCTGGATCGACAGTTCCTGCACGCAGCAAAGGTCCGCTTCGCGCTCCCCGGCTCCGGTGAACAGGTCGAGTTCGAGTCTCCCCTTCCCGACGACCTCCAGGCCATCCTCCAGCAATTGCGCTCGTGATCTTGGCTGGCTGCTGACCCGCCCCGAGAGTGTGGAAAAAGAGGGAATTGGAGGAAGTGCTCTCCCTCTGAGGGGAGAATTCGGCCGCTTGTGGAACGGTGATGGCCTGTACGAGCTCACTGCAAAGGCTGCCAAAGGGCCAAGTACGGCCTGTTTCTTGCCAGGAGGTCGCTCTTAGCGTGCCTCCTCGCTCACCAGGCGTACCTCTCCCTCGGCTTAGGCCAGAGCTCTGGCCCGGCC
>MWCV01000006.1 GCA_002070215.1 Chloroflexi bacterium ADurb.Bin180
CCGCCACTCTCGCTTCGCCCCCCTGGCCTCGACCGAGTTCACGGTAGGCATCGGCCAGCTCGCGGCGCGCCTTCGCCGGCAGGCGGCCCTGGCGAAAAGCACTCTGCAGGAACCCGGTCTGCTCAGCACTGCCTTCCTGTTGCCGAGCTCTCTCAACTGCCTCTGCAAGTTGGTTCTCACGCACAAAGAGCTCGTAGGCCTCCGTGGTCAGGCAAAAGGCGGCCGGCACCTCCAGGCCCAACGAAGAGACCAGCGCCAGATTGGCCGCTTTGGCGCCAACCCTGGTGCGGTTCGATTCACCTATGTCAGCAAGCCAGACAACTAAAGGCATTGACTCACAACTGTGCTAGAATCGGCCATGGTCAAGCGACAAACCACTGAAAGGCTGGCCGGCCTACTCGATTTCTCCCGGCACAGTCTACCTCAACCCTACGGCCAGTGGTTCCTGCGCCGGGTGCTCCTACGTCATCCGCTGCGTTCGATCAGCGGCATCTGGCGTTACCTGCGGCAGCCACAGCCAGACGCAGGACAGCATCAACTAACTGACAGCGCCAACACCGGTTTTGTTCCCGGCGCGGCGGCTGACCCCACCCGGCTGCTGGTGGCCACTGGCTTTTGTGAGAAACCTTTGCCCCTTCCTGGCAGACACAACGGTTGCCCGGCAGGGCGGTTCAACCACGATTGTCTGTACCTCGATCACCTGCGGCTCGGCCCTCCCGCCGAGGCCACGGGCGAACCAGCCTGCGAGGATTGCCTGGTTCGGGTCCTCGGCCAGGCGGCCTTGCGAGCTGGAGCCTGTTTTGCCATTCTTACCTCGGCGCTCGACATCGCCAAGGACGTGCTGCTCCCTGCTCTCGAGGAGCAACGCTTTACGCGCTGCCTGATAACCCTGTGCCTTTACTCGCTGGAGCCGATGGCCCTCGCGCTGAGCATCTGCCATATGGACGGTTATGTCATGGCTTTCGACACGGGCACCTGCGCTGACTTTCATCAGTGGCTGCGCGCCGACCAGGGCATCAAGTTGGAGCAGACAACGCTCCCAGAAGAGCGAGTCAGAAAGATCTTTCATCTGCTGAACTCGGTCGCCCAGCTCACTCCGTGTCCTCGCGAGTCGGCCTTCTTCGAGCGCAAGGGCAACATCTACCAGCCCGGAGCGCCCGGCTCTCTGAAGCAGTAGGCCCCTCGCCGTTGGACCATCAACAGGTTGCCCACGGCCGGCGGGGCTTTTTCGCCGCGCTGCAAGTGGGCTATAATCGCCCGCATGCACTCAACCAGCCTACACCTCTTGCTGGCATCCGGGTCTCCCAGGCGCAGAGACCTCGTGGCCCTCCTGGGTTTGCCCTTTGTGGTGCAGCCTTCCGCTGCTGATGAGCAGACCCTCGCCTCAGAGTCCGCTTCTGATATGGTCCTGCGGCTCTCTCGTGCCAAGGCGCAAGCTCTGTTGCCACGGGCTGATGGCAAGTTGATCCTCGCAGCCGACACCACCGTCGCCTTTCGCGGCCAGGTTCTCGGAAAGCCAGTCGACCGGCAAGACGCCGTGCTGATGCTGCGCCAGCTCAGAGGGCACACGCACACCGTGTACAGCGGGATCACGTTGCTCGACTCTGCCACCGGCGAAACCAGGGTCCAGCTTGTCGAGAGCCGCGTTGTCATGCGGCAGTACACCGACCAGGAAATCGCGGCCTATGTTGCCACCGGCGACCCGCTGGACAAGGCGGGCTCCTACGCCATTCAGTATGCGCAATTCAGGCCCGTCGCGCGCATCAGCGGCTGCTATGCGAATGTGATGGGCCTCCCCCTGTGTCACGTCTACTGTCTGCTGCGCGACCTGAACCTGGCCCCGGCGGAGACACCACAGCGCTCCTGCGACCATTTCAACCATCGCCGATGCCGCGTCGCGCGGCAGATTCTGGCAGCGCACTGCGGCTAACCCGATTACCGGCCAACCGCGCACTTCCCGAGAAAGGCTCATCAGCTCATGCCACAACCCTACGGGAGCCAGAGTATGGTCGATACACTGCGCCGCGTGGTCGTTCGCCGGCCCGAGGAGGCTTTTGCCTCGGCCGATCCAGTGGCCTGGCACTATGCCGGCAGACCCGACCTCGACATCGCTCGCCAGGAGCACGACGCGCTTGTGGCCGTGCTCATCCAGGCAGGCGCCGAGGTGTTGTACCAGGACGAGCCCTCGGCCAACCTGGCAGACGCTATCTTTGTTCACGACCCAGCGATTGTCACCTCTGCCGGAGCCATCATCCTGCGAATGGGCAAGGTTTTGCGGCGCGGCGAGGAGGCAGCCATGGCGCGCTGCTTTTCCCGGGCTGGCGTCCCGCTCCTGTACACCCTCCACGGCGAGGCGACAGCCGAAGGCGGCGACCTGCTGTGGCTCGATCACCATACCCTCGCCGTCGGCCAGGGTTTTCGCACCAACGCCGCGGGGCTGGCCCAGCTCTGTGAGGCACTCGCAGGCCTGAAAGTTGAGGTTGTTCCCGTCCCCCTGCCCTGCTTCGGAGGAGCGGATGCCTGCCTGCACCTCATGTCGCTGATCAGTGTGATTGACCACGACCTGGCAGTGGTCTACTCGCGGCTCTTGCCGGTGCCTTTCTGGAAGCTGCTGCGCGAGCGAGGGTTCAACCTGATTGAGGTTCCAGATGAGGAGTTTCCCACAATGGGGCCCAATGTCCTGGCCCTGTCTCCGGGCAACTGCGTCATGCTGGAGGGCAACCCGCTCACGAGGCAACGTCTGGAAAAAGCCGGCTGTCAGGTGAGTACTATCGCTGGCCGCGAGATGTCGTTCAAGGCGGAGGGCGGGCCAACCTGCCTGACCCGCCCGGTGTGGCGAGCCTGAACTATGCCTCGAACAGAGGCACAAAGCGGAACTGTGTCACATCCACCAGACCACGATCTGTGAGCTTGAGTGCCGGGATCACTGGCAGGGCCAGGAACGACAACGTCATAAACGGATCGTGCAAATCCGACCCGAGATCGTGCGCTGCTGTCAGCAGGACCTGGAGTCCATGGTTGACTTCTTCGTAGGGCCGGTCCGACACCAGCCCGGCGATGGGCAGCGGCAGAGCCGCCTGTATGTTGCCCTCGTCTACTACCACTAGCCCACCGCGCATGCGTTCGATCTCTCGTGCCGCCAGAAGCATATCGGCGTCGTTTGTCCCCACCACGATCACGTTATGTGAATCGTGAGCCACCGACGAGCCAAGCGCACCACGGCGCAGCTTGAGGCCCTTGACAAAGCCCAGACCCACATTGCCCGATGACAGGTGGCGCTCGATTACGGCCATCTTGAGGATGTCCCGTTCCGGGTCGGCCACGGCCAGGTCGCCCTCGATCGTGACCTCTTCAATCAGACTGTCCGTGACGATCGAGTCAGGAATCACCCCGATCACCTTGGCGTGGGTGCCGGCAGCGGGAATTCGCAGGTCGCGCGCATTGTGCCAGTTGATGTTCATCGAGCTGCGCAGAGGCACGTCTTTGGGCTTGACCGGAAGGGGCAGCAGTTTGCCATCCTGCGCTACGAGCTGGCCGCGGCGGTACACCCGACGCACGGATACCTCGCGCAGGTCATCCAGCACCACCAGATCCGCACTCATGCCCGGGCCAATTCCGCCCTTGTCCTTCAGACCAAAATAGCGCGCAGTGTTGATGGTGGCCATTTGAATGGCCGTTACAGGATCCAGTCCCAGTCGGATGGCCTCGCGCACGATATAGTTGATATGCCCTTCTTCCAGAAGGTCCGGCAAATGGCGGTCGTCAGTCACGAACATGCAGTTGGCCGAATTGCCCGGGGTGACAGCAGGCAGAAGGTCGCGGAGATTACGCGCCGTAGTCCCCTCTCGAATCATCAAGTGCATGCCCAGTTGCAGCTTTTCGGTGGCTTCGCTGGCCGTGGTGCACTCGTGGTCCGACCCGATGCCGGCGGCCACATAGGCGCACAGGTCGTGGCCGGTCAACCCGGGCGCATGCCCATCGATGGCCTTGCCGGCGGCAGCACGGATCTTGTTCATGACCTCGGCGTCGCGAAAGATCACGCCGGGATAGTTCATCACCTCGCCGAGACCCAGTACCCACTCGCTGCCGAACATAGCCAAGAGATCCTCAGCGGTCAGCCGCGAGCCAGCGGTCTCCATTTCGGTAGAAGGTACGCAAGAGGGCAGCATGATGTAGACGCTAAAAGGGGTGCGTTTGCTCGACTCGAGGATGTACCTGATGCCGTCGAGACCCAGTACGTTCGCCATTTCGTGGGGGTCGCAGATGACGGTAGTCGTACCCTGAGGAACGACGACGCGGGCGAACTCGGCCACGCGCAGCATCGAGCTTTCGAGGTGCATGTGCCCATCGATGAACCCGGGGCACAGGTATTGCCCGTTCAGGTCCACGACCTGACGGGCCCTGTACTCTCCAAAGCCAACCACCCGATCCTGATGGACAGCCACGTCCGCCGGGTGGATCTGACCGGAGAAGACATTGACCAATTGAGCGTTCTTGAGCAGCAGGTCGACTTCTACTTCGCCGCGTGCGACCTGTACGAGCTCTTCAAGAAGCATCCTTGCCCCCCTGACAGCTTTTCGCAATTATACACAGGAGTGGCAGGCACAAAAATGGGAGACACTCCGTGGCTTCCGGGAGAGGCAGTGGTCTGAAAGCGGCCCTGTCAGGCTAGCCGACCTAGCTCTGTCTGGCAAACATAGTCTGAATCCAGTACTCGGGCAGCTCGTGATCTGCCCAGTAGTGGTCGGTCAGGTCAGGGCGGTAGAGCTGCTCCACCTGTCCTGCATCAAAAGTGGTCTGAGGCTGGATCACGACCGGCGTCACGCTTTCGCCCGAGAGCACCAATGACACGACGTCGATTGCTTTGCGCCCGAGTTTGGTGCTGCCCCCAAAGCCCAGGAAGGTTACCTCATGCTCCCGCGCTGTTCGCAGCCAGCCATTGTTGTCATCGGCACCGGCCACCGGAGGAATGGCCAGACCCCGCTCCACCAACGCCTCGACCGCGCCTTGCGCCACGGTGCCGTGGTTCACCACCAGTCCGGCCGGGGCAGGCCCATTGGACAGAGCCACGAGCATCGCTCTCTTTGCTTCGGCGGGTGTCCAAAAACTGGTGAGATAGTCTACCTGCAGCGCAGTGGACTTGCTCAGCGCACTGCGAGCGCTCTTGAGCCAGGCCGGGCCGCTGCCCTGACACGGCTCACTCTGAATCACCACGACCCTGCCCCCCGGCACCCGCTCGAGCAGCCACGCGACACTGGCCCTGGCGCGTTCCTCTTCATCTGTGGTGACCCAGGCAACGGTCTTGGCCCCTTCGAGCGGACCAGAAGCCAGAACCACCGGCAGGCCACGATCTGATGCCTGGTTGACTGCCGAAGCTACATACGGCGAGTTCATTGGCTCCACCAGAAGCAGATGAATACCCTGGCCTGCGAGCTGCTCGATATCCAGGGCCTGCTTGTCTGCATCCCAGTTGGCAGAGAGCGCCAGCCCGCCCCAGAACCGGCCCTGGTGCAGCTCCTTCATGGCATATTCCAGGTGAGCACTGTACATGATCCACCACGACGACAGGTCTCCCAGTGCCGACCGGCCGATTCGCCAGGGCGGCGTTTGCCGATACCCCTGCGGGCCGGTCGTAGGAGTAGACACCGGCGTGGCCGGCGGTTCGGTGCTACGACAGCCTCCCAGCAGGGTGCAGAGGCCGGCCGCACCCAGCCCGACCAGAAAATCCCGCCGACTCAGTTCGGCATTACCTGCCGTCCTCACTTTGTCGCCTCGTGCGCGTGCCATAGACCGCCATTATGCCAGCAAGCACAAGGGCTGTCAATCATTTTGCATTGACAAGCGCCCTGGCCTGTGATAGAATCCTGACAAGCGCTGGCCAGTAGGTTCGTGTTTGCTTTCTGGCACTGGCCGCGGCGGCGCCTTGTACCTCTGCTGACTGCAACACGACCGCCCCGGCTGGCTACACAGAACTCGCGTTGGAGCTTGCTGGCGCGGCGCCGCTGATGCTCCTATACCACATCGGAGGGCGCCCAGCTCGGTGCGCTCTCTTGCTTATCCGGCTCCCCCTCTCGGGAAAGGAGGTGAGCTCAGGGAGTCCGGCTCTCTGCCCGACCAGGCGGCCGGGTGACCGACAACTGATCGTATTATCCAGGAGGATTCATGAAGATCGAACTCATCGCCCGAATTATCGGGGCATTAGTCTTGTCCTTTGCAGCATGGCGGCTCGGCTACGCTGTTACCAGCGAGGCACAGCCTCTCTATCAGTACATTACCAGGTGGCTTGGCGAGACGGGGGTCATCTTCCTTCCCTATCTCTTTGGTGTCGTCGGAGCCACTATCGGCATGCTGTTCACGCCTCACCTCACCACGCGGCCCTTCTTCTGGCTGCGCGGCAAGATTCGTCAACTGCCCGTGCCGACGCTGGTCGCTGCCCTTGTCGGACTGGTCATCGGGCTCATCATCTCGGCGTTGCTCGCACTTCCTCTCTCGGTTCTGCCCACCCCACTCGGCGAGATCCTTCCCTTTGCCTCCGCGGTGCTGTGCAGCTATCTCGGGGTCATGGTCATGGTCACTCGCGAGAAAGAGATCTTTGGTCTGCTGGGAGTCCGCTTCCTCAAGGACCGGCTCTCCCGCAAAGAGAAGGAAGAAACGGTACTGCTCGATACGAGTGTCATCATCGATGGGCGCATCGCCGATATCAGCCAGACGGGCTTTATCCACGGCACGGTCGTCATCCCGCGGTTTGTTTTGAACGAACTGCAGCACATTGCCGACTCGCCCGATGTCTTGCGACGAAACAGAGGGCGCCGCGGTCTGGACATGCTCAACAAGCTGCAGAAGGAATCCAAGGCTCCGATCAAGATCAGCGATGTCGACGTGCCGGAAGCCAGGGAAGTCGACAGCAAGCTGGTGCGCCTGGCCAAGGATCTCGGCTGTCCCATTATCACCAATGACTATAACCTGAACCGTGTCGCCGAGCTGGAGGGCATCCGCGTTCTGAACATCAACGAGCTGGCCAATGCGGTCAAGACCGTTGTCCTCCCCGGAGAGAGTCTGACCGTCAACATCATCCAGGAAGGCAAGGAGCTCGGCCAGGGAGTGGGCTACCTCGATGACGGCACGATGGTCGTCATTGAGGATGGCCGCCGGTACATCGACCAGACCATTGAAGTAACTGTCACTCGCGTCCTGCAGACCGTCGCCGGTCGGATGATCTTTGCGCAGTTAACCGGCCGGCGTTAAGCTCTAGCCTGGCAAAGGGCGGTGATAGACTGTGCCAATCGTCACGCTGTCGAGACAACTTGGCGCCGGCGGCTCGGAAATCGCTGCCGGGGTGGCAAAGGCTCTTGGCCTGCGCATCATCGACGGCACGGCCATCGACGAGGCAGCTCGCAAGTGCGGAGTGCCAGAGCTGGCGCTCGATGAGCTCGGTTTCGAAGGTCGCCGCGGCCTGATTCAGCGCATCCTTGACGCGCTCAAAGCCTCTCCTGCCGTCCCCAGTCTGGTAGAGATGGAACGACGCGAGTCATTGCTGCCCATCTCCGCGTCACCGCCGCGCGGCGCCTTCACTCCGGCTTTGCCGCTGCTCAGCACGGCGATGGATGACTATGTGCGTATGATGGGCATCGTCATCCAGGACATGGCGCGGGAGAACAACGTACTGATCATCGGACGGGCCAGTCAAATGCTGCTCCGCGACAACCCGCAGGCTCTACACCTGCAAGTGGTCGCGCCGCTAGCCCGCCGCGTCGCCAAACTCATGGCTCAGAGCACTCTTGGCCAAAGAGAGGCCACCCAGCGCATCCTGGCCAGCGATGAGGCCCGCCGCGAGTTCCTGCGACGCTACTATGCAGTGAACTGGCTCGACCCGCAGCTCTATGACCTGGTCATCAACACGGGGCGGGTATCCATTGCTACCGCAGTGCAACTCGCCGTGATGACCCAGGTCCAGCGACTCGTGCCAGAGGCTTCCCCTACCGAAAGGAGACCTGACCTTGGCTCTTAGGATCTACAGTACTCTGTCCAGGCAGAAGGAGGATTTCGTTACCCTGGAGGCCGGCGTGGTCAAGATGTACGTCTGCGGACCGAACCTGTACGGTCCGGCTCACGTTGGCCATGCCATGTCCTACATCATCTTTGACACTATCCGCCGATACCTGCAGTACCGTGGGTACCGGGTCAAGTACGTGCAGAACTTTACCGACATCGAGGACCGCATCATTGAGATGGCTCGTTCGCTCAATACCACCGTCCAGGAACTTGCGGAAAAGTACATCGCGCGCTTTTACGCCGAGATGGACGCACTCAACGTCCTGCGTGCCGACTATAACCCCAGGGCAACAGGGGTCATCCCCAAGATCATCGAAATCGTTGCTGGCCTCGTGGAAAAGGGCTATGCCTACCCGGTTGACGGCGATGTCTATTTCCGTGTGACGCGCATGCCCGATTACGGCAAGCTTTCACACCGTGCGCTGGATGGCATGGAGGCCGGTGCCCGCATTGAGGTAGACGAACGTAAAGAACACCCGATGGACTTTGCCCTGTGGAAGGCCTCCAAGCCGGGTGAACCAGCCTGGGACAGCCCCTGGGGCAAGGGCCGCCCCGGCTGGCATATCGAGTGCTCCGCTATGTCGATGCAGTACCTCGGCGAGCAGCTCGACATCCATGGCGGCGGTCACGACGTGATCTTTCCTCACCACGAGAACGAGATCGCCCAGTCTGAAGCCTTCACCGGCAAGGTACCCTTCGTCCGGTACTGGGTGCACAATGCCCTCTTGCGCTTGCACGAAGGCGAGGAAAAAATGACGCGCCACCTGGGCAATATCGTCAGCATCCAGGAGGCTCTGGACAGGTACAGCAGCGACGCGATCCGGCTGTTCATCCTCTCCTCTCACTATCGCAGTCCGCTGACGTGGAAGGATGAGAACATCCTGGCTGCCGAGCGCGGAGTCGAACGCATCAAGGTAGCACTCAAGGACTGGACCGGCCATCCGCAGCAGAGCCCCGGAGACGCCCTGTGTGAGGAGGCCGACCGGGCACGCGACGAGTTCATTGCCGGAATGGACGACGATTTCAACTCTCCGCGTGCCATTGCCCAGGTCTATGAGCTGGCCCGGCTGATCAATGCCGCTCGCGATGCCCAGGCGCCAGCCGAGTCAGTCGCCTACGCACAGGGCATCCTTCACGAGCTCACCGGGGTGCTGGGCCTGACGCTCAAGGGAAGGGCTGCACCCAGTGAGGTCGAGCCTTTCATTGCCTTGCTGGTCTTGACCAGAAACGAGCTGCGGGCGGCCAAGCAGTTTGCCCTTGCGGATCAGATTCGCAACCGCCTGGCTGGTCTTGGCGTGGTGCTCGAGGACAGTGCGGACGGCACCGCCTGGAAATACACCGGGTAGAGACTGGCATTCACCATGCTGCAGATACTCTACGGGCGCAATGCGGTTCTGGAGGCCCTGCGGGCCAATCGCCGCCGTTGCACCAACATCACCATCGCTGAAGGCGTACACGAGCGGGGTTCTGCCGAGGCAATTCTCGCCCTGGCGGCGGAGCGAGGAGTGCCGGTCAAGCGCGTTCCGCGTGGTCAGTTGGACGACCTCGGACCAATCAACCATCAAGGCGTTGCCGGGCAGTTCGAGTCCTATCCCTACGTCGATCTGTCAGAGATACTCGGCGTATCTCGCGACACGGGAGAACCCCCTTTCCTGCTGCTGCTTGACTCACTTCAAGACCCGCAGAATCTGGGCACTCTTCTGCGTACGGCCGAGGTCGTCGGCGTACACGGTGTGGTGATCCCGCGCCACCGTGCCGCTGAGATCACCCCTGCGGTGAGCAATGCCTCGGCGGGAGCTGTAGAGCACCTGCACATCGCCCAGGTCACCAACCTGGTCAGGGCAATGGAGGAGCTGAAGGAAGCGGGGGTCTGGATAGTCGGCGTGGAGAACCTACCCGAGGCAGAGGACTATCACGCCGCCAGGCTCAACATGCCACTGGCGCTGGTGATCGGCAGCGAAGGCCACGGTCTGGGTCATCTGGTGCGCGAGCGCTGCGACCTGTGGATCAAGTTGCCGATGAAGGGCAAGATTCAATCACTGAATGCCGCTGTCGCCGGATCGATTGTGCTCTACGAAGGATGGCGGCAGCGCCAGGGCGCGCGCTGAGGATACATTGCTGGCTCTGCGTTACACAGAGAACGGCTCCGGTAAGGATGTAGCCCGGAGCCGTTTTTGTATCAACGGGCAGCCTTCGCGCCTGACGGCCTACTTCTCGTAAGGCTTGCCTTCCGCAGCAGGCGGGGTAGTGCGGCCGATCAACCCGGCCAGAACCACCATCGTCACCAGGTAAGGCGCCATTCCCAGGAACTGGTAAGGCAGCTTCACGCCCAGGATTTGCAGCTTGATCTGCAAAGCGTCGGTAAAACCAAAGAGCAACGAACCCAGGAACGCCCCAATCGGGTTCCAGTTACCAAAGATCATGGCCGCCAGGGAGATGAAGCCTTTGCCGCCAGTCATCACGTCCTCAAAACTGCCCACGGTCTCTAGCGAGAACCACGCGCCGGCCAGACCAGCAATCATTCCCGCCAGGATCACGTTCACGTACTGCACCTTGTAGACGTTCACTCCGACCGTATCGGCTGCTCGCGGATGTTCGCCTACGGCGCGAGTCCTCAGCCCCCACGGTGTGTAGAAGAGCATCAAGTAGACCAGCGGTACCAGAATCAGCATGAGGTACACGATTGGCTGGCTGCGGAAGAGCAGCGTACCCAGCACCGGAATCTGCGACAGGAAGGGGATCTTGATAATGGGCAGCGTGCTGCCAACAAAGTACGCCTTGACCAGATAGGCCCGGCGTAGAAAACCTGATGCGCCTACTGCAAGGATATTGATGGCCGTGCCGCTGATGATCTGGTCGGTCTTGAAGCGGATGCACATCAGCGCATGAATCAATGCCATCAGTCCACCGACCAGGATCGCGACCAGCACACCGATCCAGATGTTCTTAAAGTACAAGTTGGCGCCAAAGCCAAAGGCCGCCGCGGCCAGCATCATGCCTTCGATGCCAATGTTCACGATGCCGGAACGCTCGCAGAGGATCCCGGCCAGCGCACCCAGGGCGATAGGCGTGCACATGCGCAGGCTCGAGGCCAGCATGCCCACGATATCGATGCTTCCACCCTGTGCCAGCGCCGTCAACGAGGCCAGGATGGCCAGCAGGATGCCCAACACTACCGCAACGACCGATATCTTGGGACGTCTGGGATAGATTACCAGCGCCACTCCGGCCAGGAATGCGATCATCCAGCCTATGGACTTGACTGTCGACCTGGTTAGCACAGCCTTCTCACCCAGCTTTTCAAAGCCCAGGGTCGACAACCTGTCGGCAGGGATCTTGGCTGAGAAGTAGAGCGCAAAGGCGAGTCCAACCACCAGCACGAGCAGTGCCAGGACCACCGGGCGGGATAGACGGAACTTGGGCTCTTTCATGACCATTCCTCCTATCTACCCCAGCCGCGGGTAAAGACAATGTCGCGAATCTGGTCTTTGCTGCGCTTGATACGGTACAGTCCGCGGATGATCTCGTCAGCAGCGATAAAGATAATCACCAGCCCTTGAACGATGTTGATCAAGTCGATGGAAATCCCCGCCCGAACCTGCATCAGCCCTGCTCCGTTGCGCAGGGCCGCCCACAAGAACGCTGCCGGGAAGATTCCCAAGGGATGGTTCTTGGCAATCAGAGCGATGGCAATGCTGTCAAAGCCGTATCCGGAGATAAAGGCCGCGGGAAGGGTGCGATTTGTTCCCAGCACCTCTCCCGTACCAGCCAGACCGGCCAACGCCCCGCTCAGCACCATGGCCAGGACAAAGTTGCGCGTCACACTGATGCCTGCGTAGTGGGCGGCATCGGGGTTGGCGCCAACGGTGCGGATCTCAAAGCCGACCGTGGTTTTCCACAGCAGCCAGTAAACCACAAAGACAGCAGCAATCGCGATGAGCAAGCCTGCATGCACACGATGATCCGTCAGCAAACGCGGCAGGGTCGCCGTAGGGAGGATGTAGGGTGTACGGGGGATAGTCGACGTTCTATCTCTGAAGGGGTTCTTGACCACATAGTCCACGACCTTGACCGCGATATAGTTGAGCATGATCGCGTTGGTCACCTCGTGGGCGCCCAGCTTGGCCTTCAGGATGCCAGGAATGGCTCCCCACACCGCACCACCCAGTGCGCCGGCCAGCACTGCCAGAGGCAGATGCACCACCGCAGGAAGCCCTTTCACCGAGAAACCGACATAGACCGCGAACAGTGCTCCCATGTAGAACTGGCCTTCGGCACCGATGTTGAACAGGCCGCAACGCGATGCCAGGGCCACCGCCAGTCCGGCCAGAGTGTAGGGTGTGGCAATAACCAGCGTCTCGGTAAAGTTGGTTACTCCGAACAGAGCGCCCTCGATCAACCCGCGATAGGCTTTCACTACGCTGGCCTTGGTGGCCCAGATGACAATAGCACCAATGGCCAGCGCGGTTACCACTGCCAGGACCGGAATGAGTTTCTCAGGGAGGCTACTCAACCACGAGGCAAAAGCCCGAGGTTCCTTCTTGGCTTCAGCGGTCACTGTGCCGCCTCCTTCTTGATGCCAGCCATCAGCAGACCCAGTCGTTCGGGAGTCGCCTCCGCTGCCGGCAACGTATCGATGATTTGACCTTTGTAAAGTACGGCAATCCGGTCCGCCAGGGAGAGGATCTCATCCAGCTCCACCGAGATGAGGAGAATGGCCGCACCGGCGTCTCTTTGCTGAACCAGACGCTGATGGATGAACTCGGTCGATCCGACGTCGAGACCGCGCGTCGGCTGAGCGGCGACAACCAGCTTGCTCTGGCGTGAGAACTCGCGGGCAACGATCACCTTCTGCTGGTTGCCGCCGGAGAGATTGCCTGCCTGGGTGTATTCGCTCGGGGTCCTGATATCGTACTCGACTACCAATTTCCGCCCGTTCGCGTCGATTGCCTTGTTGTCCAGTAGGAATGCGTTTCTACAGAAGGGCTTGCGGTAATAGGTGCTCAGCACCAGGTTATCGACCAGAGGGTAGCTGAGCACAAGGCCGTGCTTCTGCCTGTCCTCGGGGACGTGAGCAACGCCCCGTTCAATGATCTCACGAGGTGAATACCTGGTGGTATCCTGGTTGAGTATCTCGATCTTGCCACCGGTAGCCGTGCGCAGCCCAGTGATGGCCTCCACCAGCTCCGTCTGCCCGTTGCCCTGCACGCCGGCGACACCCAGTATCTCGCCAGCGCGCACTTCAAGGCAAAGGCCGTCCACGCACATAAAGTGCCTCTCGTCCATTACCTGCAGATTCTCCACCCTGAGTACCACGTCACCGGTCCTGGGCGGTTTCTTCTCCACAGTGAGCAATACCTCGCGCCCGACCATCATCGAGGCCAATTCAGCCTCCGTCGCCTTGTCTGGCGTCGTGCTGCCGGCGACCTTGCCGCCGCGAAGAACGGTGATTCGATCGGCAACAGCAAAGACTTCCTTGAGCTTGTGGGTGATAAAGATGATGGACTTGCCCTGCGCTGCCAGTGCGCGCATCACCCGGAACAGCTCGTTTGCTTCTTGCGGAGTCAGGACCGCTGTGGGTTCATCCAGAATGAGGATATCGGCTCCGCGGTAGAGCGCCTTCACGATCTCCACCCGTTGCTGCACACCCACGGGCAGGTCCTTGACCAGCGCGCCCGGGTCTATTTCCATCCCGAACTGGTGTGCGAATTCCTTGATTTTCCTGGACGCCGTCGCGCGGTCCAGGAGCCCATTGCGCGTCGTCTCCATACCGAGCATGATGTTCTCGGCCACAGTGAAAACCGGGATAAGCATAAAGTGCTGGTGAACCATGCCGATGCCCATACGAATGGCATCTTTGGATTCGCGAATCTTGACCTCTTCCCCGTTGAGCAAGATCTGCCCCTCGTCGGGATGATAGAGGCCGTAAAGGATATTCATCAACGTGCTCTTGCCGGCGCCGTTCTCACCCAGCAGAGCGTGGATCTCGCCCTTCTCGAGCTCAAAGTCAATGTGATCGTTGGCCTGAACGCCGGGGAAGGCTTTGCTGATGCCACGGACTTCGAGGGCTAGAGTCATACCTCTCTCCTTCGGCCGTCGATGTCGCCGACGGGCTCCACCGGGCCGTCAGTTGTCATAGCCGCACACGCATTGGTGAAGAGCCGGGGCCTCTGCCCCGCCTGTGTAATGTACAAAGATGGGTGCTGTATCGCTCAGCGGTACAGCACCCATCTCACTTCTTCCTAGGCTACAAGACTAGAGCTTGACGCCGCTCGTAACCTTGCCCGCCTTCATCTCGGCGGCGATGTGCGTGAGCTGGTCCTTCACGGCCTGAGGAATCGCGCTCTCAGTGTCGTGATACGGCGCAAGCCCTACGCCATCGTTCTTCGACTCAAACAGTACGTTGCCGCCCTGCCACTTGTCCATGGCAGCGTTCTTGATGGCGTCGTACACTGCGACATCGACTCTCTTCATGGCGCTGGACAGCAGCTTGTTCGCCCCAGCTACACTGCCCTTGCCAAAGGTCGTCAGGTATTCGTCCTGGTCTACTCCAATGACCCAGACACCCTGCGCCGCAGCACCCATGATGCCACCAGACCCGGTCGGCCCACCGGCGCCAAAGATCACGTCAGCCTTCTCCGCAATCTGGGACAGAGCAGCTTCCTTACCTCGTGCCGGATCAGTGAAGCTGTCAATGTACACACCCAGTACCTTTGCGTTCGGGTTGACGTGCTTCACACCGTTCTGATAGCCACGGCGGAACTTGATCACCGGCGGAATCTCCATACCAGCCACAATGCCCACTACGTTGCTCTTGGTCATCAGGCCAGCCAGACACCCCGCCAGGAAGCCAGACTGGTCTTCGGAGAACACCAGACCGGCAAAGTTCGGCTGATCCGAGCCCTCATCCACACCGGCAAACTTGATGTTCGGGTACTTCTTGGCCATCGCGGTCGTGGCATCATTGATCATGAAGCCGACCGTGATGATCATGTCGTACTTTTCCTTGGCGAACTGCTCGATGTTCTTCTCATAGTCGGTCGGAGCCAGCGTCTCGATGAAAGCGGTCGTCAGCTCCATCTCTTCCGCGGCCTTCATCATGCCTTTGTAGGCAAACTCGTTGAACGTACCGTCATTGACCTTGCCTACGTCCGTGACCAGACCGACCTTGATCTTCTTGGCCATGAGGGTCTCGGCATTGACGCCACTCGTCACAGTACCAGCCTTCATATCAGCAGCAATCTGCGTGAGCTTGTCCTTTACGGCCTGAGGAATCGCGCTCTCCGTGTCGTGATACGGCGCAAGCCCTACGCCATCGTTCTCCGCCTCGAACAGTACGTTGCCGCCCTGCCACAGATCGATCACGGCATTGCGAATCGCACTGTACACGGCAACGTCGACTCTCTTCATGGCGCTGGACAGCAGCTTGTTCGCCCCAGCTACACTGCCCTTGCCAAAGGTCGTCAGGTATTCGTCCTGGTCTACTCCAATGACCCAGACACCCTGCGCCGCAGCACCCATGATGCCACCAGACCCGGTCGGCCCACCGGCGCCAAAGATCACGTCAGCCTTCTCCGCAATCTGGGACAGAGCAGCTTCCTTACCTCGTGCCGGATCAGTGAAGCTGTCAATGTACACACCCAGTACCTTTGCGTTCGGGTTGACGTGCTTCACACCGTTCTGATAGCCACGGCGGAACTTGATCACCGGCGGAATCTCCATACCAGCCACAATGCCCACTACGTTGCTCTTGGTCATCAGGCCAGCCAGACACCCCGCCAGGAAGCCAGACTGGTCTTCGGAGAACACCAGACCGGCAAAGTTCGGCTGATCCGAGCCCTCATCCACACCGGCAAACTTGATGTTCGGGTACTTCTTGGCCATCGCGGTCGTGGCATCATTGATCATGAAGCCGACCGTGATGATCATGTCGTACCCTTCCTTGGCGAACTGCTCGATGTTCTTCTCATAGTCGGTCGGCGCGAGCGTCTCAATGAAGGCGGACTGCAGGCCGAACTCTTCGACGGCCTTCATCATGCCCTTGTAGGCAAACTCGTTGAACGTGCCATCATTGACCTTGCCTACGTCGGTAACCAGACCGACCTTGATCTTTTTCTTGGGACCCAGCCCGGCTTCCTTGATGCAGCGATCCGCATCTTCCTGCATCTTGACTGCTGCCTCAGCAGCGCTGATGCTTCCCGCGATGACGCCCTGCTGGCCCGGTCGTGCCGGATCCCAGAAGCAGCGCAACTGCGGGGCAGCGGGCATACCACGGCCGTGCGACAATTGTGCCGCGGAGCCCTGCAGGATTGGGTCGGACTGGATGATGGGCGACTCGGCGACCTTCTTGTTCGAGGGCAGTACCTTGAACTTTTCCAGCCACATTTGCTGGGCCTTCTCACCGCACAGGAACTCGACGAGCTTCTTGACCGCCTCGAACTTGGGCGTGCCCTTCTTCACCTCATTGCTAACCATGTAGTACTTCCCGGAGGTCATCGGCGAAGGATACTTGCCGGTTTCCTTGATCACCGGCATAGCAGCGGTGCCATAGTTCAGCCCCGCCTCGGTGTAGCCACCGAGCGACCAGTCGCCATTGATCAAGAACGCGGCTTTGCCTTCCTTGAACAGTGTGTCGGCGGTGTTATAGTCGCAGCCGGGCGGCACGATTTTGTGCTTGTTGCTCAGGTCGGCCATGAACTGCAGTGCTTTGACCATCTCGGGGGTGTTCAGGGTCGGCATGTCCGTAGCGTCATCCAGCGCCCAGCCACCGAAACCGCCCAGGAACGGCGCCAGCCAGAAGGGCTCCTGAGTGTTGTAGACCAGGCCCCAGGTGCCGGCCGCTTCGTTGGTCTGAGCCTTGGCCGTAGCGATCAGCTCGTCCCAGTCCGCCGGCACTTTGGTAACCAGGTTCTTGTTGTAGAGCAGCATCAGGTGGTTGCCCGATGAATCGGGGACGCCCCACAGGGTGCCAGCCACCACGCCGCCAGCCACTGCGCCCGGCAGGAGCGTGTCCAGGTAAGCCTGGTCCAACAGATCCTTGATGGGCATGACAATGCCCATGGTGCTGAATGGGCCGGCAAAATCGTTGGGGCACCGAACTACTTCGGGGGCCTGGCCAGCCAGAGAGGCGGTCTGGAACTGCGTGCGCAGCTCCTCGTTCCCGTAGTGGGTCATCTCCACTAGGATGCCGGGGTTGGCGGCCATGAACTCGTTCAGCAGGGGGAGTAGAGCGCCGCTATCGCGGTCCTCCGCTTCCTGCTCCCACAGCGTGATGGTTACCTTGTCCGCCGGCTTGGGCGTGGCGGTAGGTGCTGTGGGGGGCTTGACTGTCGGCGGGGGTACTGCCGTCGGTGTCGCCGTGGGTTTGCACGACGTCACCAGCATGCCCAGCACGACGGCCAGCACAACTAGGGTCGAAAACCATTTACGCATTGTCTTTCTCTCCTCCTTAGGAAATGTAAGGTGATAGCGGAATACAAGCTGCAACTGTGCGGCTGCCTCCTCCACCTCCTTTCGTCAGGCGAGCTGTGATCAGCGTATTGGGTATGTCCGTGTGAGTATAGGCCAGTTGCCGAGAGGTGTCAACTTGCTAGCCTTTGACACCGCCCAGCGTGAGCCCGGACACCAGCCACTTGGATGAATAGAGAAACAGAGCCATTGACGGTACAGCGAGCAGCATCGAGGCAGCCGCGAATCGGCCGGCCGCCAGGGTGTATTGCCCGGCATAGGTAAAAATACCCAGAGGCCAGGTGTACATGGCCGCCTTCTGCAAGACCACCCTCGCCACCAGGTACTCGCTCCAACCACTGGTAAAGTTGAACAGGAAGGCCACGGCGAGCGAGGGGGTTGACAACGGCAGAATCACCCGGTAGAAGGCCCCTAGCCGCGATGTGCCATCGATCATGGCCGCCTCCTCGAGATCCGGTGGAATCGTGTCAAAGTACCCCTTGAGGATCCAGATGGTGAACGGCACAGACGTGACCGAGTAGGCGATGATCAGACCCAGATAAGTGTTGATCAGCTTGAGGCGCGTGAGCATCATGTAGAGTGGTAACAGCAGCATACCCGCCGGGATCATCTGGGTGGTTAGCAGGAAGATCAACCCGGGTGAGCGTCCCGGGAACTTGAACCGCGAGAAGGCGTATGCCGCCGACGACGCCAGGATGACGCCAATACACGCCGTGGTCAGGGTGATCAGCAGGCTGTTCCACAGCCACAGGAAGAAATCGGACTTGCGCTTGGTGGCCGGATCACCAAACAGCACCTGGCGGTAGCTGTTGAGCGTAGCGTTCTTGGGGATAATGCTCAAGTCGGTCGACAGCAGTTTGTCACCCGGTCGAATTGAGATGGTAAAGATGCGCAGGATCGGGTAGATGGCCACGATGCAGGCGGCGATAAGTATGACATGGATCAGCAGCCGCTTGAATCCGCTGTCGCCGCGCGTGCGATGGAAGAAGGTGTGCCAGTCCATAATGAGCTCCTTTCGGTTCAGCCGCCGATTACTCGTAGGCTGCCTTCAGGCCGCCTGAAGCCCTGACGTAGATGAGACTGAACAGGAACAGGAAAGCAAAGATCACCAGCGCGAACGCGGCGGCAAAGCCATAGCGGTAAAAGTCAAAGGCCGCCTTGTACAGCGACGAAACCAGGATGTCCGTCTTTTCCTGCGGGTTGCCATTCGTAATCAGGAAGATCACGTTCAAGGCGTTGAACGTCCACACAGCGCCCAGGATAATGGACGGGGTCGTTACCGGTCTGAGGAGCGGAATCGTGATGTGGCGGAACTGCTGCCAGCCAGACGCACCATCGATCTCGGCGGCCTCATAGTACTCGGAGGAGATGCTCTGCAACCCACCCAGCAGGATCACCATCATGAACGGAATGCCCAGCCAGACATTGGAGATGACCACGGCAACGAACGCCCAGAACCCATCGGTGAGCCACGGAATGGGTTTGAGCCCGATGGTGCGCAGGATCACGTTGGGAAATCCATACTGAAAGTTGAATTCGTTGCGCAGCGCCATACAGGCAATGGTCTGCGGGATGGCCCACGGAAACACGAGGAGCGTCCGGTAGATTCCTCTAAAGCGCATCTTGCGGTTCAGCAGCAACGCCAGTCCCATGCCACCCGCCACGTGAAAGACGACATTGATGACCGTCCAGGCGATGCTCCGCCCCAGGACCTGCCAAAACGTCGCGTCGTGGGCCACCACACCGGTAAAGACGGCCCTAAAGTTGTTCAAGCCGTTTTGCAAGCTAAAGGTATAGGTCCTGATGGTGGTCATGGCCATGTTCGTGAACGCCAGATAGACGTTGTAGGCAAAGGGGTAGATCACCAGCCCGCTGATGCCGATAAAAGCCGGGGCCAGCAAGAGATAGGCGATGCCAAGCCGTGATAACCGTTCACGAGTGGTCAGCCAGTAAAAGCCTACGTCGGCCAGCAGCATGGCCACACCGTAGATCACCTTTGTGGATTGCACAATGGCCGGCGACGGCCAGATTCTGCGAACAAAGACATAGCCCAGAGCTACTGTAACGACCAGAGCAAGCAGTCCGAGCAGAAGGTTCTTGGGGCGACGGTGAAAGAGGGTGTAGAGCGTGATCTCGACCAGTGCAAGTACGGCGATGATGAGCAACAGAAAGCGCACAACGGTGACGAATGAGCTGCTCATCATCTGCGGAGTCAGACTAATCATAGTCCGGTGACCTCCTTTCCGAGTGCGCCCATTCTAGTGGAGAAGCACAATTCGTGCAAGTTCGCTCCTGTTTCCATCGCGGTAATGCCGCTCTCACTTGGCAGGAGGCTTGCCTTGTGCTATACTCGTCTTGTCAGTTCGCCCCTGTAGCTCAGCGGACAGAGCGAGCGCGTCCTAAGTGCTGCGTCGGGGGTTCGAGTCCCTCCAGGGGCGCTGTGTGGCCAGTGTGGCCTGCCGCGCAAATCTCATTTCTTTCCGGAGGTGTACCGTGGCGAAACGTAAGGGATTCTCCCTTTCCGCACCCAAGACCGCAACCTGGCTGATCTGCCTCGTTCTGGGTGTAGTCGCGCTTCTTGGCAGCATTGCCAAGGTCGGCGTCCTGGCCGACTACTCGTTCTGGCTCCTGGCCGTAGCCTGGGCCTTGCTGATCCTCGCCACCGCCCTCCAAGGCCTGTAGTTCCTTCGCCTCTCTGCGGCGCCCATAGAGCCGGACCAGAGCAGCGGTTCGGCTTCTGGGTTTCTCCTGCGCTTGTACCGCTCCAGTCCTTTGCGATATACTCCGTGCATCTTGGGCAGAGGAGCCGGGTCATGGCTAAACCCACGTCGAGCGGTCCGTCTGGTCACCCTATCCTCGTCATTGGTGTAGCCGGAGGAACCGCGTCAGGCAAGTCCACCGTTGTTCAGGCAATCCTCGACCGCGTCGGCCGGGAGCGCATTGCCCACATCCAGCACGATTCTTACTACCGCGACCTGAGCCACCTGCCCCTGGAAGAGCGCCGAGCATTCAACTTTGACCATCCCAATTCCCTCGACACGCCGCTCTTGGTGCAGCACCTTCGCCGCCTGCGGCACGGACACCCAATCGAAGTTCCCACCTATGACTTTTCGACCTACTGCCGTCTCCCGGCCACGCGACGGATAGAGCCGCGACCCGTGGTTATTCTCGATGGCATCCTCATCCTCGCCGAACCCGAACTGCGCGAGTTGATCGACGTCAAGCTCTATGTCGATACAGACGCCGACTTGCGCCTGATCCGACGTATGACCCGCGACGTCGCCGAACGGGGGCGCACCGTCGAGTCGGTGATCAACCAGTACCTTTCTACAGTGCGTCCGATGCACCTCGAGTTCGTGGAGCCTTCCAAGCGCTACGCTGATGTCATCATTCCACAAGGCGGCCAGAACGTAGCCGCGTTGGAGCTGGTGACGGCACGCATACTGTCGCTGCTGGATCAGGCGGAGCTACCTGCTCGTGGCTCCTGAAGGCGCATTTTCATGCTTGTGCTTGACGCAGGCATTTGGCACATAGGTATTCGCACCACTTCCCCGGAGGTCTGATGCCGCTCACAATGACCAGTTCCCTGTCCCTGTGGAGCATTCTGGCACTCCTGGTGCCTGTTGGCCTGGCTTTGCTGGCCGTTGGTGCCGCTCAGGAAGAGCGGGCCGAAGAAGTAGCTGCTGCCAGTGTGATCGCCCTGGCAGCAGCCGTGCTGGCCTACTGGCTGTGCGGTTTTGCCTTCCAGTTCGGCGGAGTGGCCTTTGTGTCCGGGCTGCCGGGTCTGCAGAGCCTGACGGCAGAGTGGTCGCCGCTCGACGTGGCCTGGGGCTCCGGGTGGGGATTGCTGGGTTTGCGTGGCTTTCTGCTCAGCGGTGAGGCGTATCACCCCGACGTGTACGCCCTCTTTCTGGCGCATTTGCCCGTGGTGACGACGGTTGTGCTGGGCGTCCTGCTCATCCTCTGCCAGCAGGTAAAGAGGGTAGTGTTGCTGGCCATCGGGTGTCTGGTGGCCGGGTTCATCTATCCGCTGGCGGCAAACTGGGTATGGGGCGGTGGCTGGCTGGCCAATCTCAGGTTGACCGCTGGTCTGGGCCACGGGTTCGTAGATGCCGGCGGCTCGGGGCTTGCCTTTCTCTTCTGTGCCCTGGTTGCTCTCAGTGTGCTGGCCATCCTTCGGCCGCGGCGCCAGGCCGACGCTGGCCCGGCACGGCTGCCTCCTGTCCACTTCCCATTGCTGATGATCCTGGGATGCTTCATCGCCTGGATCGGCTGGGCCGGCCTGGTGCTGGGGAACCCCCTGGCCGCAGGACTCATCGACCCGGCCGTGACCACCCTGAACTTGATTCTAGGGGCTGCCGGCGCCGCAATGGCCGTTACGGCCTATACCTGGTTCGTGACCACGCGGCCAGATGCTATGGCCGTTGGGCGCGGCGTCGTGGCCGGCCTGGTCGCGGTTAGTTCAGCAAGCCCATTTGTTCCCTCCTGGGCGGCCATCTTGATCGGAGCTGTGGGGGGGCTGTTGTTCCTGTTCGGGTTGTACTTCTGGGAGCAGAGGGTCCGGTTGGACGACCCCAGTGGTCTGGTCGCGACGCTGGGGGCACCAGGCGTTTGGGGAGTGCTGTCCGTAGCTCTGTTTGCCGATGGCCGCTGGGGTGCTGGCTGGAACGGTGTGGGAGAGGCGGCACAGGGAGTCACCGGTCTGCTCAGCCGGCAATCACCAGCGCCCACCGGCGTTGGTCAGTTCCAGGCCCAACTGGTGGGTCTGGGGGCATTGCTGGTCGCCGGGTGGCTGCTGCCGTGGCTATTCTTCAAATTACTGCTTTGGCTGCGAGAGCAGCTCCGTCGAGCAAAGGCAGCGCATGCCGCGGCCGATGCCGCCGCTGGCGCGAGCACCTCAAGCGGTGAGGCACCACCTGAGGAGCCACAGCCAACCGAGGCTGCCGCCCACGATCCGGAGGAGACCCCCGCCGCTGGCTAGCCGGCCGAGTTCTGCGGAGTCTCGCTGGCGCCGGCGTCTCTGCTGGAACCCTTGAGTAGTGCAGCGCGGTCCTGCAGCAAACGCACGACCTGCTCGTCTTCTGTCTGGTCAAACTCGGCGTAGAATGCCCCTACTGCCCAGAACATCTCCGGGGCATAGAGGCAGACCACCTCGTCCGCTTCCTGTGCCAGTTGCCGTATGGTTTCGGCCGGTCCGACGGGTACGGCCAGCACGAGCCGCGCCGGCCGCTGCTGGCGCAGCGCTTTCAGTGCAGCCCTCACTGTTGCTCCCGTCGCCACCCCGTCGTCGACCAGGACCACAGTCTTGTCTGAGACCACCGGTTCCTCCAACCTGCCCCGGTAGGCCTGGAGGCGGCGCTGAATCTCCCGTTTCTGGCGTTCGGTCTCTGCCTCAAGATAGTCCTCAGGGACCTGCAGCCGGGAGATCAGGTTGTGATCGAGCACTACCGTACCATCGCCCGCCACGGCTCCGATGGCCAGTTCGGGATTGTAAGGAGCGCCAATCTTGCGCGTGATGTAGACGTCCAGCGGTGCGCCGAGGGCTACGGCCACCTCATAGGCCACCACAACTCCACCGCGTGGCAGGCCGAGCACGAGCAGGTTGTGGCTGCCCTTGAGGTGGTCCATCCTCGCCGCCAACAGCTTGCCCGCTTCACTGCGGTCACGGAACAGCATCTTCAGCCTCCACCCACGATATCGGGCTCAGCCGAGGGGTGCCACAGCCAGCGACGTGTACACCGCACCGGTGGGGCGCAGGTCGCTGCGGATCAGGTGCACCTCCCGTACCAGCATCCGGGGCTGCTCATCCACCTGCGTCGCCAGGACGCGCTTGGCCAGTTCCTCGCGCTCGGCCGGTCGGGCAAAATCGCGGACTCGGCCAAGCGTCAGATGCGGCTGGAACCCGCGCCCCTCCGGCCGAAAGCCGAGCGAATTCATACCACCTTCCACAGCTCTCTGCAGACGATTCAGCTCATCCACCGCCCCCGCAAGGCCCACCCACACGACCCGCAGGCGATGCGCATCGGGGAAAAAGCCAGTGTGAGACAGGGTCAATTCGAACGGGCTGAGCGCCCGGCAGGTCTCTGAAAGCGCACGCGCGATCTCGTCCACCCGGCTCGGTGATATGTCGCCCAGGAACTTGAGTGTCAGATGAATGCCTTCGGGCGCCACCCAGCGGACCAGTCGACCGGCCGGCGCTCGCTTCAAGCCTTCCTGAACTCGTACCAGGGTGCCCTTGAAGGCATCGCTCAACTCGATTGCCACAAAGGTGCGGATCATTTCCATAGTCACGACTCCCAGGGCATTGAGAGATTCCACGTCCGTAGCCATTTTGTGCCACCCGCAGACCAAAGTCAAACACACGCGCCGGTGTGGCACGGCGTTTGCTATGATCAAGAAAAGTACTATAATGCTCCCAGCTTCAGGGGAGGTTGGTTCTTTGGCAAGGTACTTTAATCTGGTTCAGATCATCTTGTCGGTCGGGTTGATCACGCTGGTCATCCTGCAGAGCAAGGGCGGCAGCTTGAACCGCATGTTCGGCGGCGAGGGCGGGGTCTACAAGACCCGCCGCGGTTTCGAAAAGACCCTCTTCAACGTCACTATCCTCGTGATCGTGGCCTTTTTCGTGTTCGCCCTGCTGAGCGTGATGTTCCAGTAGAGCAACACCGGGATACACTTTTCTACGGAGCACACCGTCAGCGCCCCCAGTCACCGCGAGCGAGCTCGCCTTCCGCGGGGACGCTGCGCCATGTTGGCTTACCCTCTGCACATCACGTTGTCTTTGACATGCGCTGGCAAACCCTGATCGCCGTCGTAGCCATTCTAGCCGTCCTGGTCCTGGCCGGGCTGGGTGCCTACCGTGCCACGACCGTCCTCGTTCCTGATTCCGGCGGTGTCTACCGCGAGGGTGTCGCCGGCAGCCCGCGCTACCTCAATCCTGTACTCGCAGCAGGCAACGACGTCGACCGGGACATCGTCGCTCTGGTGTTTGAGGGGCTCACTGTCGCCGATTCCAAGGGACAGATCCAGCCCAGACTGGCCACCTCCTGGGAGGTGTCCTCTGACAGCCTCCGCTACACCTTCCACCTGCGCGAGGATGTACGTTGGCAGGATGGTGTCCCCCTCACCGCGGATGACGTGGTCTTTACCGTAGGCCTGATGCGCTCGCCTGATCTCAATGGGCGTCAGTCCGCTGTCGACCTGTGGAACGCGGTGCAGGTGGAGCGCCCCGACGCTCATACGGTGGTCCTGGTTCTCCAGGAGCCCTTTGCACCGTTCTTGCACTTGACGACCTTTGGCCTTTTGCCCGCTCACCTGCTCAAGGACGTGCCGCCGGCAGATCTCGCCAGTCATTCCTTCAACCTCCACCCGGTAGGAACGGGCCCCTTCATGGTCCGCGAGGTCACCGACCAGCACGTACTCCTGGGTGTAAACGGTTCCTATTACGGCACCAGACCCTATCTGGATGCGGTCGAGATTCTGCTCTATCCTGACTATGCCAGTGTCTACGCTGCCTACACGCGCGGCGAGATACAGGGCATCAGTCATCTCAGCGCGACAGACGCCGACAAGGCCGCCGCCAACCCGAGCCTGAACCTGTTTTGTACTCCCCTGTCTGGCTACGGACTGGTCTTTCTGAACCTGGAGCACCCCATCTTTCAAGAGCGAGAAGTCCGCCTAGCGTTGCTGCTGGCCACTGATCGTCAGCTTCTTGTTTCGCACATCCTGCACCATCAAGCCATCGTGGCTGATGGACCGGTGCCCGTGACCTCGTGGGCCTACTCGGCGAGCGCAACCAGCTACACTTATGATCCTCAGGCGGCCATCGTCCTCCTCGAGAAGGCGGGATGGGTCGACCAGGACGGCGACGGGGTGCGCGAGAAGGGTCGGCTCAAGCTCGAGTTTGCGCTTCTCACCAACGATGACGAGACGCGCATTCAGCTCATCAACGAACTGACACGCCAGTGGGCCAGGATTGGTGTCCGGGCCATCCCTCAGACCGTTGGCGTGGCTGGCCTGGTGCGCGACTTTTTGCAGCCACGCAACTATGATGCCTTGCTCTATGCGTGGCAGCGCCTGCCCACCGACCCGGACCCCTACACTCAGTGGCACTCGACCCAGAAGCAGGGAACGGGACAGAACTATACCGGTTACACCAGCGTCGAGGCTGACCTGCTGATGGAGCAAGCCAGAAAGACCGCCGATGAGAGTCAGCGAGCGGCACTCTATCGCCAGGTTTGGGACATCCTCGCCGACGATGTCCCGGCTATCCCGCTCTATCAACCGGTCTACTGCTACGCTGTAGACAAGCAAGTACACGATGTGCGTCTGGGCCCGCTGTACGACTATCCCGACCGCTTGCGCACGTTGACCGACTGGTACATCAACCAGCGCCGCGTGCTGGTCAGCGAAGAACCGCTCTGGAGCCAGCGCTAGGAGCAATCGAACGCGCGCCAGTGATTTGACAAATCAAACTGAGCCGCGTAAACTGGGCGCGCATTCCCGCCGGGGTGGCGAAATTGGCAGACGCGCTAGGTTCAGGGCTTAGTGGGCCAACGCCCATGTGGGTTCAAGTCCCACCCTCGGCACCAAAACATGAGCTCACAGCATCTTGTCGCTGTGGGCTCTTTGTTTTGTGTGCGCCGGGCTCCTTACCGGCCGATGGAAGCGAGCAGTTTCTCCGGTCGCCGCCGGTACTCTTCCCACGACAGCCGCCCCTCAACCAGACCAAGTAGGGTCTCGACAAGGGCCTTGTTCACCGGCGTCTGAACGTTCAATCGGGCACCCTCCACCGCCACTGCTCCATTCAGGTAACGAACTTCTGACTGGTGCCGGCCCCTGGTCAGATCCAATTGCAGCGAGGGTTTCTTGTCCCCACGGCCCGATGCGACAACCCTGGTCATCAAAGGCCGTAGGAGTGGTGCTGGCATGTGTTGCATGGCCCAGGCCAGCAGCTTGACCGGGTAATTGGGAAAACCAACAACCTCGAGTCCGAGAGCGCTCATCACAGCGAGAGCCTCCAGAAAGGCCCTCCTCTCCAGCTCAAAGACAGCCGGAGCGCGGTAGGCTTCGCCAGGGCTGATGTCCAGGATCGCCGGTACTGCGTTGGCCAGCAGGTTCAGCAACAGCTTGGACCACTTCATCGACCGATAGTCATCGTAAAGGGCAACCCGCAGGCCAGTGCAGGAAAGAAGGGCCTCTGCGACCGCGGGCCATGGCTGCTTTCCAACAGGAGCGAGGTTGAGACTGCCAGAAGACGTCTCCTGCCTGAGCTGCCCCGGCTCCTCCATCGACACGGACATGGTGAGCACCCCCGAAATCAGGGGAGTGTCGGGCAGACACTGCGCGGCCAGCTCTTCGCCTCCGACTCCGTTCTGTACCAGCAGCACTGGAGTGCCGCCGGGCAGATACGGCGCCAGCATGCGGCTGGCCTCTTTGGTATCATAGACCTTCACCGTGAGGAGGACCAGCTCCCAGTTGCGTTCTTCCGGAGGTGTCGCGGCGATAGTGGTTGCCGCTTGCGGCCGCACAACAGCGGAGGCGGGGTTCTTCCCGCTGAGGCTCAGGCCGTGTTCACGCACTGCCGCCACCAGAACCGGTCGGCCAATCAGGGTCACGCGGTGACCGGACTCGGCCAGCCGGTGCCCCAGGAAGCACCCGATGGCTCCCGCACCAAACATCAGGACCCGCATAGATCTACTCGAGCCGGGCGATGTCTCTGCTGGCCAGCACCCTCACTCCGGTGCCGAGAGCGTCAACCATCACCACTTGCCCCGCCTTGATCGGCGCTGTCACGGTAATGCGGCTCAGGGCCGATACCAGCTCGGTCACCCTGGCTTTGGCGAGCGGGGCTTCGCTGTAGACCGGCAGAAGCGAATGTACTCCATTGCTCACCGCCACCGTCGTGGTCACAACGCGACGAGGATCGCTGATTTCGTCAGCGGCGTAGGCCACTCCGCGCTTGCAGCCATGCCCCTCCACGGCCAGTACCCGGTCACCCGCCACCGCCACTTCCAGGGCACAGCCCATCGGGCAGGTCACGCAGATCAGGGATTTCGAGGTCATTGCTTCACCACACTCACGCGCAATTCATGGGCCGACCGCAGCCGACCGGCGAGGTCCTGCGCCAGCCTGACCGTTATCATCTCGCCTGGCCGGACATAGCGCTCTGTCTTGCGCACCACCTCTTCTCCATCGGCTGAGACAACCACCTTTACCTTCTCCTCAACCGGTGACCGCACTCTAAGTTGAAGCTGCTGCGGCCCTTCCTCCAGGCTGTTGGGATCGAGCCACTGTGGTACGACGTAGCGCACGTTCTCTCCAGCGACGGTGCGCACGCGGGCTTGTACTGGCCGGCGCCTGCCAAGAGCATAGTCGGCAGCGCTTCTCCCTGCCACCTCGCCGGCCAGACTCACCCAGTCCACCAGGTCGTAGACGTGGACCACATTCCCGGCGGCAAAAAAGCCGGACAGAGACGTGCCCATACCCTCATCTACCACCGGGCCGCCCGTCACCGGGTCAAGCGCGATCCCCAGCCGGCGCGACAGTTCGTTCTCAGGAATGAGCCCAACCGACAGCAGCAGCGTGTCACAGGGAATGGTTTCCTCGGTGCCCGGGATGGGCTGCATGGCCTCGTCCACCGCTGAGCTCACCACTGCTTCCACCCTGTTGGTCCCTTTGATCTCGCTGACGGTGCGCTTGAGCTGCAACGGGATGTCGAAATCCAGCAGGCACTGCACCAGGTTGCGCTTCAAGCCCGAGAGGTAGGGCATAATCTCCAGCACTCGTTCCACATGAGCACCTTCGAGGGTCAGACGACGCGCCATAATCATGCCAATGTCACCCGATCCCAGCACAACAAAGCGTCTGCCGGGCATGAACCCCTCAATGTTGACCAGGCGCTGTGCCGTGCCAGCAGTGAAGACGCCAGCCGGCCTGGTGCCGGGGATAGCCAGAGCACCCCTGGTGCGCTCCCGGCAACCCATGCCGAAAACGACGGCACCGGCCTCTACCTCCAGCACACCCTGCCGTGAGTTGGAGGCCAAGATGTGGCGGCCGGGGGTCACCTCAAGCACCATCGTGTCCAGCAAGCCCTCCACGCCAACGGCACTGGCCCGCTCCATGAAACGCTGTGCATAGGCCGGCCCGGGCAGGTCCTCCCCCAGCGCCTCCAGACCAAAGCCGTTGTGAATGCACTGCTGAAGGATGCCGCCGAGTTCCTCGGCACGCTCGATCACCAGCACCCGGGCCGCGCCGCGCTCACGCGCCGCGATCGCCGCGGCGAGACCGCCAGGCCCGCCGCCAATCACCGCAACATCGCAACAGAGCGTCTCCAAATCAGCACCGCCTAGTCAGGAGAGCCGCGCACCCCGCGGGGCTGCTGCTATTCCTGTTGTTCATCGGTGCCCACCATTTCGACTTCCTTTGTCCCGCGCGACAGAAACTCGGAGCCCTTGCCTCGCTTGCTCACGCCGGTCCGTTGAACGCCCAGCTCGCGGGCCAGGATGTTGATCACACGCGGCGTATCGAACCCGCCCTGACAGCGACCGGCGCCCAGTCGCGTGCGCCGCTTGAGGCCATCGTAGGTGCGAGCAGGAACCGGCGCATGGATCGCGGCCACGATCTCGCCTTCGGTAACCATCTCACAGCGGCACACCACACGCCCGTAGCGCGGGTCACGCTCGATCAGCTCCTGTTGCTGCCGGTGCGACAACTCGGCGAAGCGGGGTGCAGCGTGTCGCTCGGGGTTGAAAGATCGTTTCGGCGTCAGCGCAAGCCCGCTCTCTCTCAGCAGGTCCACCACCCGCTCGGCGATGGCTGGCGCCGCGGTAAAACCAGGGGACTCGATGCCGCCAAGGTTCACCAGCCCGGGTACCTCATCAGGAGCTTCGATGAGAAAATCCCCCGTGCTGCCAGCCGCTCTCAGGCCGGCAAAGACGGCAATCACATCTCGTTTGTCCAGCGACGGCACCAGACGCTGTGCCCCTTCAAAGACCTCCTCCAGACCCTGTTTGGTAACCACAACGTCATCACGAAGGTCCGTGTTGACGGCATTGGGCCCAACAAGGGTATTGCCGTGGCTGGTTGGCGTGACCACGATGCCCTTGCTCACCGGCGTGGGGCAGGGAAATAGCACCTGCCTGACCTGGCTCTTCTCCCGGTCCAGTACATAGTACTCGCCTTTGCGTGGCTTGATACAAAAACCGCCCAGGCCGGCCATGGCCATGATCCGGTCTGAGTAGAGTCCGGCAGAGTTGACCACATAGTTACCGGCGAACACACCACGCTGCGTCTTGACGCCCACCACGCGACCCTGACGCAGCTCCAGCCCCGTCACCTCAGTGTCCAGGCCCAGCTCAACGCCATTCTCCACCGCGTTCTCGGCCGCCGCGATGGTCATCATGAACGGATCGACGATGCCTCCTGTCTCGGCAAAGAGGCCCCCCCTGGTCTGCTCACTCAACAGAGGCTCTGCCTTGCGCATCTGCTCGGCGGAGATAATGCTCAGCCCTGGCACTCCATTGCGTATGCCCCGCTCGCGGAGCTCCTCCAGGGTATGCCTGTCTTCATCTTCGAGCGCCACCACGTAGGTGCCATTCCTCTCAAAGAGCACCCCCAGCTCGCCGCATACCTGGTTGTACATTCGGTTGCCGGCCACGTTGAGTGCTGCTTTGAGAGAACCGGGTCTGGCATCATAGCCCGCGTGGATGATGGCTGTGTTGGCCTTGGAGGTGCCAGAGCAAACGTCGGCTTCGCGCTCGAGCAAGAGGATCCTGAGCTGGTAGCGCGATAGAGCTCGCGCCGTCAGGCAGCCCACTACCCCGCCGCCAATGACAATGACATCGTAGCTGCTGGTCATCGGCTGTTTCCGCCTAGGCCCACTTCATGGCGCGCTGCACCGCTTTGCGCCAGCCGGCATATCCCGTGTCGCGCCGATCAGCGCTCCATTGAGGCTCAAAGACCCTCTCTACGGCCCAGTTCGACTTGAGCTCATCGAGGTTCTGCCAGACTCCTGTGGCCAGTCCGGCAGCATAGGCTGCGCCCAGCGCCGTGGTCTCGCGTACCGTCGGGCGCACCACCGGCACGCCCAGGATATCCGCCTGGAGCTGCATCAAAAAGTCGTTGACCACAGCCCCTCCGTCCACCTTGAGTGCTGACAGTTGAAGCCCCGCATCGGCGTTCATCGCTTCCAGCACCTCTCTGGTCTGATAGCAGATGGACTCGAGGGTCGCCCGCACAATATGGGCTCTGGTCACGTAGCGCGTCAGGCCAACGATGACGCCCCGCGCGTCCATATCCCAGTAGGGAGCGAACAGCCCGGAGAAGGCAGGCACAAAGTAGATGCCGCCAGCATCCTCGACCGAGCTGGCGATAGCCTCGGTCTCTGCTGCGCTCTTGATCAGACCCAGATTGTCGCGCAGCCACTGCACTGCCGCACCGGTGATGGCGATCGACCCTTCCAGCGCATAGCTGCAGCGGCCCGCCGACAGGCCATAGGCAGCAGTTGTCAGCAAGCCCTGTGTGGATTGAACTATCTCGCTGCCCGTGTTCAGGAGCATGAAGCAGCCAGTGCCGTAGGTATTCTTGGCCTCGCCCGGGAGGAAACATGTTTGGCCTACCAGAGCGGCTTGCTGGTCTCCCAGGTCGCCGCACACGGGAACGCCGGCCAGAGTGCTTCCCGACGCTACTCTCCCAAAGTAGCCGGTGTCGCTGGAGGGCCGGATGGAAGGTAGCATGCTTCGCGGGATATCGAGGGCATCCAGGATCTCCTGATCCCAGTCCAACGTGCGCAGATTCATCAGCAGGGTGCGCGAAGCGTTCGTATAGTCGGTCACGTGCGCTCCGCCGTGCGGGCCACCAGTGAGATTCCAGATCAGCCATGTATCAATGTTGCCGAACAAGGCCTGACCCCGCTCGGCCTTTTCGCGCACCCCCGGGACGTTGTCCAGGATCCATCTGATCTTGGGACCAGAGAAGTACGTGGCCACGACCAGGCCAGTGCGGTCGCGGAGCAACGGCTCCAGGCCGCGGGAGAGCAGCTCCTGGCAGAGCTCTCTGGTGCGGGTGCACTGCCACACAATGGCGTTGTACAGCGGTTGGCCACTGTCTCTATCCCAGACCACAGTGGTCTCGCGCTGATTGGTTACTCCCAGGCCAATCAGTTGCTGGGGTCGCAGACCGCTGGCTTTCAGCGCCTCGGCCATTACGCTGGTGGTCACGGTCAAGATTTCGAGGGGGTCGTGCTCGACCCACCCGGGCTGAGGGTAGATCTGTCTGTGCTCCCGATAGGCCGAGCTCACCACCCTGCCATCGCGGGTAAAGATCATGAACCGTGTGCCCGTTGTACCCTGATCTATCGCGCCGATATAGGCAGTCATGGGATGAACCTCTTTCGTGGTCGTTGCCTCGCGAGGACAGGAAGATGGTACCCCATTTCGCAAGGTCGGTCAAGGAATCGATAACGACCCTGAGCGCAATCACCAGCTCGCCATTTGCCATAAGTGGCAGCCGCAATTACAATTACGGTAAAGAGCGTGTCGCTCCCACTGGCGGGCCAGCTTTGACCCGCCCTGGCAGTTCGAGGGAGCCAGATGATGTCAACCATCGACTTCTGGGTGCCAGATTCGCAGAGCACGGGCCAGAGGCGGGCCATTGCCGCCTACCTGCAGGCCTTCACTGAAGAAGGCAGCCTGGTCCTTGAGCCGTTCTGTCGTTCCGACGCACTCACCTCTCTGGCAGCGGGTGAGGGGCGACGCGTCCTCGCCGTGTCATTCAATCGCCTCGATGCCCTGCGCGCTCGAGTCGCACTGCTCACCATTCCCAAGCGCGAGCTGGACTCGGCACTGACGCGCATTGCCGACTCACCCAAGTCCAGCCTCACCCTGCGAGAGCATCTTTCGCGCCTCTACCGAACCACCTGTCTCCGCTGCCGCCAGGAGGCTCAGGCCGACTACTATGTGTGGGAGCGCTCAGGGACGCTGCCGATTCAGGTCCGCTTTGTCTGCCCGGCCTGTGGCGAAAGCGGGCTCAAGGCAACGGACGATTTCGACGAGCAGATTCTGAAGGAGATTCCGGCGCGAGGGCTGCACTACTGGCACCTATTGGATCGCATCGCCCCGCAGGAAGGCAATGCCCGCAAGGTAGCCACCGATTCGCTCGAGCTCTACTCACCACGCAGCCTCTACGTCATATCCAACCTTCAGCTCAAGATCGATGCCCTGTTCTCCGCTTCACCGCTCTGCGACCTGTTCCGTTTTGCGCTGCTCGAGGCGATGCAGCGCGGCACCAAGCTGAACGCCGTGCCAGGCGATCCTCCGACATCTCATTCCTCGGGTCTGCGCCCGCTGCAGCGCTATGCGGAGTGGAATATCTGGCGCTTGTTTGAGCGGGCAGCACGTGCGCTTGGCGGACAGCAGCCCTCCCCTCCCGTGCTGCTCGAGTCCAAACCGGACAAGGTAGCCTCGCCTGAATCGACTTCTGGCTGCTTTGTGGGCCATCTCACCGTGCGCAAACTCGCTGCCACCGTACCCAAGGCCAGCGCTCATCTGGTGTGGGTGGAGGCTCCCCCGCTCGGACGAACGCACTGGGCACTGCCTTACCTCTGGACCGGTTGCCTCTTCGGCAGACGGGCTGCTGCAGCACTCTGGCCCCTCGTTCGCCGGCGCAGCTCGGACTGGTCATGGTACCTGTCGGCCATGCGCTCTGCTCTGGCGGCTCTCGCGACTACCCTCCGCCAGGATGGTCACCTTGTGCTCGTGGGACCAAGTAAGGGGGCGGCTTTTCACGAAACAGTGACCATGGCCGCTGCCAGCGCAGGTCTCCAGCCAGAAACGTCCGTCTACCGCGCTCTGGAGCCAGAGCTGCCAACCAAGCCCTTTGGTGGCCTGCTGGGGGACTATCGCTCCACCTGGCGCGCAGGTACTGCCGGGCCGCAATGGCCAATGGAGACGCCGGAACTGTTGACCAACTGCCGTGCCGCTGCCGTTCAGGCGGCCAAAGAGCTACTAGCAGCGCGCGCCGAGCCAGTACCTTACGCACGGCTGCAGGCCCATATCTGGGAGACACTGGCCAGACGCAGCCTGCTACAGCGCACCCTGCTGATTCAAGACCTCGGGGCACCACTCGACTGGGTCCGACAACAGGTGAGTATGGCCCTGCAGAGCGCCGTTGGCACGGTCCTGGTCCAGCTATGGAAGGATGAGGAGAAGGAGGAGTGTCTCTGGTGGCTGGCACGTCCGCAAGAGGCCACGCCCCTGACAGAGCGTGTGGAGGCAGCAGTGGCCACCCTCCTCGAGCAACACTCGCCCGTAGACCTCACGGACCTGTTGTCCCAGGTCTACCAGTCCTTTCCAGGCGTCTTGACCCCGGACGAGGCCTGGATCCTGGCCTGCATCAAGTCGTACGCCTCTCCCCTAGAAGGGGGCCAATGGTTGATGAACCAGGCCGACCACGCCCAGGTTCGCAGCGCAGCGCGCAACGACCTGCTCTCGCTGCTCGTGTCGCTCGGCCAGAAGGGGGGCTACGACTGCCGTGTGGATCAGAACCACGGCACTGTCTACTGGGCACAGGGAGGACGAGAGACAGCCGCGCTGATGGTGCTCGACTCGGGCTCGCTCAGCTCGTTGCTCTACCAGCCCATTCCTGCTGCCGTCACGCGTGCTTTCGCCATCCTTCCCGAGGCGCGGCTCGACCTGATCAAAGCGAGGTTCGAACGCTCACCCAACCTGCGTCAGGAGCTGGCCGCCAGACACTGGCAGTTCATTCACGATCAGGACCTGTTGCTGTGGGCAACCGGGAATGAGACAAGGCCGGATGGTCTCTCCTCGCTGGTGAGTCCCGAGCCATTCACCACCCAGGGACCGGGGCAGTTGTCACTGCTATAGGCCTTTGCAGCGTCCAGCATCCCGTGATATGATGCTGGCCGTTTCTCCATTCTCCTTCCACGAGAGACCCACGCCAATGAGCTCAGTACCACAAGCAACGGTTACCATTGCTGGCGGGCCGCCGGTGACTCGCGAAAACCTGCCCCGCACCATCGCGAGACTGGCCCTCCCTGCCGTCGGCGAGAATCTGCTCACGACCATGGTCTTCCTGGTCGACACTCTGTTGGTCGGCTGGCTCAAGGATCCGGCAGCCCTGGCAGCGGTCAGCCTCGGTGGCATGTTCCTCAACATTGCCAATCAGCTCTTTACTGCCGTGTCCGTGGCGGCGACAGCAATGGTAGCCCATGCCTGGGGAGCCCACGAGCAGGAACGGGCCAGGCGCATCGCCGCTAACGGCATGCTGGTGGGGGTGATCTTTGCCGCCCTGGCCATCCTGGCGATGTGGCCTTCGGCTGGCTCCCTGCTTACCCTGATGGGCGCGTCAGAGCGGGCCACGTTCCTCGGCAGCCAGTACATGCGCATCATTCTGCTCACATCGCTGCTTGGTTTCCCAATGGTAGTGCTGAACGGCATTATGCGGGGGTCCGGAGACACCCGCACGCCGATGCTGATCACCCTGGCCATGAACCTTTGGAATGTCGTGGTGTCAATCGTACTCACCTTTGGCCTGGGCCTCGTGCCTGCCCTTGGATTGGTTGGTGCGGCCTGGGGAACTGCCTCGGCCCGGCTCCTTGGTGGGGCGATAGCCTTGTACCTGGTAATGAGTGGAAAGCGTTTCCTTCGCCTGCGCTGGCGTGATATTCTCCAGCCCGACCGGGCCACGTTCGCTCAGATGTTGCGGCTGAGTCTACCGGCGGGTGGCGAGTCGATCATCATGCGACTGGGATTTGTCCTGTTCATGCGTATCGTATCCAGCCTCGGTGAAGCACCCCTGGCTGCGCATCAAATCGCCGTCAACGTCGAGTCGCTATCCTACATGCCCGGTTTCGGGCTGTCGGTTGCCAGCACCACCCTCGTGGGCCAGTCACTGGGGGCCAGGAGACCCGACCTGGCGGAGGAGAGCATCCGCGTCTCAATGCGCGTTGCTCTGGTCGTGATGGGCGTGCTCGGCTGCATTTTCGCCCTGTTCGGCCCGGCCCTGGCCGCCCTCTTTGGCAGCACGCCTGAGGTCGTAGCGCTGGCTGGCAGCGCCATCAGGATCGGCGCTCTGGAACAGCTCCCTATTGCCATACAGATGGTCATATCCGGCAGTCTGAGGGGAGCAGGTGACACCAGGACCCCGATGTACGCCACCCTTCTGGGAGTGCTCCTTTTTCGGGTGCCGGCGGTGTACTTTTTCGCCGTCCTACTGAGGCTGGGGCTGAATGGTGTCTGGCTGGGAACGGCGCTCGACTGGGCCGCCAGGGCCGGGGTACTGTACTGGCTATTCCGTCGCGGCACGTGGAAGAGGACCTCTCTCTGGAACAAACCAGGGGGGCAGGGTGCCCCCCTGGTTTGAGTTGTTTGCACTAGCGGATGGCGCGCTCCGTCTCTGGGTCGAAGAAATGCACGTTGTCCATGTTAAAGGCCACGTCCGCTGTGCCGCCCATGTGCGCTGACGTGCGAGGATCGACCCGGGCAATGAACGACTTGGAATCGCTGAGCAGGTGCAGGTAGACCTCGCTGCCCATCAACTCGGCGACATCGACCTCTGCTGTGATGCATTCCGCCGCGATGCCTGGGGGGCAATAGGCCCGGTCGTGAATGTCCTCCGGCCGAATGCCAAACACTACTAACTTGCCCAGATGCGGCGCCAAGGCCCGAACGTGCGACGCAGGAGCCTTGATCTTGAATCCAGACCCCTCCAGCCACATCTCCTCGGTGCTGCCGGTTACGGTGACCTCAAAGGTGTTCATAGCCGGGCTGCCAATAAACCCGGCGACGAACAGGTTGTCTGGGCTCTTGTACAGGTTGGAGGGAGTATCTGCCTGCTGCAGAATGCCATCCTTCATCACCGCGATACGCGTGCCCATGGTCATAGCTTCGGTCTGGTCGTGAGTGACGTAGATGAAGGTCGCCTGCAGGCGCTGATGGAGCTTGGCGATCTCGGCACGGGTCTGCACACGCAGCTTGGCATCGAGGTTGGATAGAGGCTCGTCCATCAGGAATACCTGGGGTTCACGGACAATGGCCCGGCCCAGCGCCACTCGCTGCCTTTGCCCGCCTGAGAGCTGGCGCGGCTTGCGGTCCAACAGCTTTTCAATTCCCAGGATCTCGGCCGCTTCATGCACCCGGCGCTCGATCTCTGCCTTGGGCGTTTTGCGCAGCTTGAGGCCAAAGGCCATGTTGTCATAGACACTCATATGGGGATACAGCGCATAGCTCTGGAACACCATGGCGATGTCGCGATCTTTGGGCGCCATGTCGTTCACAATGCGGTCGCCGATCTTGATCGTCCCGGAAGTGATCTCTTCCAGGCCGGCCAGCAAGCGCAGGGCGGTGGTCTTGCCGCAGCCGGAGGGTCCAACCAGTACGAGGAATTCCTTGTCGGGGATGTCCAGTGAGACGTCATTGACGGCAATGACGTCGCCAAAACGCTTGGTGACATGGTCATAGATAACGCCAGCCATCGTGCAAGCCTCCAACGGAAGATATCTTGCCTGGCTCTCGAGGAGACAGGCGCAACGCGCCAGGGACAGAACTGTTCGGTCGTCCTCTCAGGGACGGGCACAAAGGCCTAAACCGCTTCCTGGCACGCCGTCAAGGCGCGGTTACCCGTTGTCAGTGACCAATCACCTCCCGTCTGCGGCAGTACAGGCGAACTCGGGTCAGGTTCCCGAGCTTGGCCGTGTCCGCTGTTGGAGTGCTCTATGTCGGAGCCATTCTACCACAGGTAGCTCTTTTGTCCAACCACCTCGGGCGATTTTGCTTTTGGCACCAATCGTGCTACAATCGCCGCTCTAACCAAAGGTTCGCCTATGGCAAACCTTTCCGCTCCAGGCTGCTCTGTTCCTCAGACAGGCCAGTCCTGCAGCAATCCCAAGGAAAGGAGGTGTGGCGATGGCAGGGTACGAACTGGTCTTCATCGTCCAGCCTGAACTGGAAGAAGAGCCCCGGAACGCGCTGGTCAGCAAGGTAACGCAGACCATCAGCGATCTCAAGGGTCAGGTGATCAAGCTTGATCCCTGGGGCAAGCGACGACTGGCATATCCCATCAAGAAGCACCACGAAGGCTTTTATGTTGTGGTGCAGATGGATCTGCCCCCCGCGGCTGAGCGCTCATTGGAGCGAGCCATCAGGCTCATGGAAGACATCATCCGCTATCTCGTCGTGCGCAAGGAGATCGCGCCGCCGGCGGAACCGCAGCAGTAGTCACGTGTAACTGCATTACAAGGAGGTTGATTCGTTATGGCTTCGCAAGCAAGATCAGACGGACCGCGCCCCCGGCGGTACGGTAGTTCCGATGATGACCGCCGCGGCGGCCGGCGCGGCTACGGCCCGCCGGCTGCACGGCGCAAGTGCGCCTTTTGCGCGAACAAGACGCTGGAGCTCGACTACAAGAAGGTCGATATGCTCCACAACTATGTCACCGAGCGTGGCAAGATCGGCACCAGGCGGCACAGTGGTCTGTGTGCTCGTCACCAGCGAGACATGTCTCTCGCGATCAAACGGGCCCGCCACCTAGCCCTGCTGCCCTACACCGCCGAACACGTGCGCAAGGGCTAGCTCTCCAGTTCACCAATCCAGAGAGCAGTTGATGCTCTCTGGATGACCTGCCATGCGCAATCAGAAGCAAAGGATCAGCAATGCCCAAAGTCAAACCGACTGAGCCAATTACGAAGAAGCAGCTCTCGCGCCGAGAGCAGGAAAGGCGGCAGCAGCGCATTCTCGGCATTGTCTTTGGCTTGACAGCCGCCGCCGTCTTGTTTGTTCTCGGTTTCGGCTGGTACCAGGAATACGTGGCCAAGCCATCGGCCCCGGTCGCTACCGTGAACGGCAAAGCAATCAGTACGCGCGACTATCAGGCCATGGTCAAGTACAACGACTATGAGCTCCGCAGCACCATTGCCCGAGCCCAGAGCCAGCTGGACTCGCTGGATGCGACTAACGAGGACCAAACCTTCCTGGTATCGTACATGCAGCAGCAGATCCAGCAACTGCGGACCAAACGTAGCTCGGTGGGCCTCGATACCTACGATCAAATGGTGGACGACGAGTTGATACGGCAGGAGGCCTATGACCGCAATCCTCCTACTCCAACTCCGACTCCCATCACGGCCACAGTGGATAGCTCAGTCACCCCTCAGCCAACCAGGGCCCCGATGACTCAGACCGAGTTCGAGACCAACTATGGCAGCTACGTTGCGGCCCTGCGCAAGAACCTCGCTTTCAGCGAGCAGACTTTCCGCCGTCTCTTCGAGTCCAGCCTGTACCACACCAAGTTGCAGGAGGCATTGGCACTTGAGGTGTCCGCCTCAGAGGAGCAGGTGCACGCACGCCACATCCTGGTCGCAACCGAGGATGAGGCCAACAAGGTCCTCGAACGGCTTCACGCGGGAGAGGATTTTGCCGCGCTGGCCAAGGAGCTCTCGACCGACACCGGAAGCAAGGAGGAGGGTGGAGATCTCGGCTGGTTCCCGCGTGGCATGATGGTAACCGAGTTCGAAAATGCCGCCTTTGCTCTGCAGCCGGGGCAAACGAGCGAGCCGGTCAAGACCAGCTTTGGCTATCACATCATCAACGTGATCGAGCGCGATGCCAACCGGCCGCTCGACGAGGCCACGCTCGATCAGAAAAAGTCGCGTGCCCTTGACAACTGGCTAACTACGCAGCGCAATTCTGGCACGGTTATCGGCTATTGGAGCAGCGCCAAGGTGCCGAACCTGAGCCAGTAGCACGATATTAGCAAGACCCAAGAGCGGATGAGTGACTCACACTCATCCGCTCTTTTGGTTATTGTGGCCGGCAGTGCACGCCTCAGAGGTTCTCGCGGCGTATCTCCAGGATATCCCGCAATCCCTCGAGTTTGACCAGTACATCGCGGAGCTGTTCCACCCTGGCAATCAGCAACACCACCTGCACCGTAGCTGTATTGTCAGGGTGCATCGAGACGTTCGCCGAGGCCATATTGATGCCCATATCGGCGACGATGGCAGCGATGTCACGCAAGAGGCCCTGACGATCAAACGCCTCAATGCGAATGCCGACCGGATAGGCTTGCCTCTCAGTTCCCCATTCTACTTCGATGAGGCGTTCCACATCCGATAGCGCCTTGATATTGGGGCAGTCTGTTCTGTGTACCGTGACCCCGGTTCCGCGGGTGGTGTAGCCAATGATTGGATCCCCTGGCACAGGCGAACAGCACTTGGCCAAACGGGTGAGCAAGTCGCCCACGCCCTTCACCCGTACGCCAACCACCGCGGTTGATGGGAGGCCCACTCCTGGTAGCCACTGCCGCTGCACCACGATATCAGCCAGCTTGGTGGCAATTTGCTGAGGCCCAATGTCGCCATATCCGATAGCGGCCAGAAAGTTGTCCACGTTGTCATACTTGAAGACAGCCGCGACCTCTTCAAACGGTTTCTGTTCCAGAGCGAGACGGCGCAGCTCCTTTTCCAGCAGTTCCCGGCCTTGAGCGATATTGGTCTCGCGCTCTTGCTGCCGGAACCACTGGCGCACCTTCTCCCGAGCGCGACCGGTAGTCAGATAGCCTTGGTCAGGATTCAGCCAATCGCGGCTCGGCCCGCTTTTCTTGGCAGTGAGAATCTCGACCTGCTCGCCAGTACATAGACGATAATTCAGTGGCACCAGTCGACCGTTCACCCTGGCACCACGACAGCGGTGACCGATCTCGGTGTGAATCTGGTAGGCAAAGTCCACCGGTGTCGCACCCTGCGGCAGGTCTACAATGTCGCCCTTGGGGCTAAATACATAGACCCGCTCAGGAAAGACATCGCTCTTTAGTGTCTCAACAAACTGCCCCGCATCCTTGACTTCTTGTCGCCACTCTGAGGCCTGACGAAGCCAGGAGATCTTGGCCTCCAAGTTCAGGTCTCTTCTGGCCTGCTCCTTGTATCGCCAGTGGGCCGCGATGCCATATTCGGCCACATAGTGCATCTCCCGCGTACGAATCTGTACCTCAAGGGGCAACCCCTCCGGACCAATCACCGCCGTGTGCAGTGACTGATACAGGTTGTCTTTGGGCATAGCAATATAGTCATCGAACTGGCCCTGCACCGGCTTCCACATACTGTGAATGATGCCCAGAACGGCATAACAGTCCTTGACCTCATCCACAATGATGCGCACTCCACGCACATCATAGATCTCTCCAAAGTCGCGATCCTTCTGCTTCATCTTGTGGTAGATCGAGTAGAGATGCTTGGGTCGACCGCTGACCTCGGCCTTTAGACCCTCCTGCTCCAGACGCTGTCGGAGGATGGTGATAACCCGCTCGACGTATTCCTCGCGTTCCTTGCGCTTTTCCGCTAAGAGTCCGGCGAGGCGGTGGTACTCTGCCGGATCCAGATGCAGCAGCGCCAGGTCCTCCAGCTGCCATTTCAGTTCCCAGATGCCCAGGCGGTTTGCCAGCGGGGCATAGATGTCCAGCGTTTCGTGGGCTATGCGCACTTGCTTCTCCGGCGGCAGTGCGCTCAGCGTGCGCATGTTGTGCAGCCGGTCGGCAAGCTTGATCATGATGACGCGGATGTCATCGACCATCGCCAGAAAGATCTTGCGGATGTTCTCTGCCTGGGCCTCGGCCAGTCCTCCCTCCTGGCTGCGACTGAGGTCACGCAGGCGCTCCAGTTTGGTGACTCCGTCGACCAGTCTGGAGATCTCATCACCAAAGCCAGAGCGCACCTCATCGAGTTTGGTGGCTGTGTCTTCCGGCACGTCGTGGAGCAAAGCTGCGGCCAGAGAGGGGACGTCCATACGGAGATCAGCCAGAATGTCGGCGACGGCCACGGGGTGGGAAATGTAAGGCTCGCCTGACTTGCGGGCCTGTCCTTCGTGCGCCGCCAGCGCAGCCTCGTACGCCCGCCGCAGCAATGCAAGGTCGGCGTCTGGTGCGTACTGTCGCACTTTATCGAGAAGCTGCTCGAATGATTCCAACCTTCTGCCCGCCTGAGTTCAGTATAGGGAACAGCCCTGGTCGCGGCAAATCATCACCCCGAACGCTGGCCCCGCTGGCTGGCTTGGCGTGCCTACCCGCATCATGGTAAGATAGCTGCGCCTCGCTGGCATTGAAGGGGAGCCGGTCATGATTCCACTTCGACTCTGCTTGCGCAACTTTATGTGTTACCGCCAAGCCCAGACCCTGGACCTGCAGGGGATCCATCTGGCCTGTCTGGCGGGAGATAACGGGCACGGCAAATCAGCCCTGCTCGATGCCATCACCTGGGCGTTGTGGGGCAAGGCCCGTTCTCATTCTGATGATGAGCTCGTCGCCCATGGAACGACCGATATGGGCGTCGATTTCGAGTTTCTGCTCGGCGACGCGTGTTACCGGGTCATTCGCAAGCGCTCCCTCGGGCGCACCAGCAAGGGCGCCCTCGAATTCCAGATCCGCGACAGCGATGGATTTCGCCCGCTCACTGCCGCAACCCAGCGCGACACGCAGGCGCGCATCACGGACACCCTGCACCTCGACTATGACACGTTTGTCAACTCGGCGTTACTCTTGCAGGGGCGCGCCGACGAGTTCACCGTGAAGGCACCGGGCGAGCGCAAGCGAATCCTGGCCGACATCCTGGGCCTGGCCGCCTATGACGAATACGAGCAGCGCGCCAAAGACAAGGCCAGAGAGCGTGAGATCAGCCAGCGCGAAGCTGCCGCCCGCATCCAGGAGATCGAGCGGGAGCTCGTGCGCCGGCCCGAGTATGTCGCCGAGCTGGACGCAGCCAGGGTCGAGCTTGGTCGCCTCTCCGCAGAGACCAGAGAGGCGGACGCCGCTCTGCTCACTCTGCGAGACCGGTCGCGAGCGCTGCAGGCACAGCAGGAACAGGCCCTGGAGGTCAACCGGCGCATCGCCGAGGCGGAGAAGCAGCTTGCCAACCTTACCGCGCAGCTCGACAAGCTCGGCAGCCGCATTGCCGCCTGCCAGGGCATTGTCGACCGCCGCGACGAAATCACTTCGGCTCACGCCAGGCTGTTGCAGGCACGGGAGCAGGAAGCAGCCCTCGGCGCGAGGCTGGCTCAGCTCCTCGAGCTCAATGAGGAGCGAAACGAACTCGAAAAGCGCGTCGCCCAGGCGCGCCAGGCTTTGGAGATGGAGATTCGCATCCTCACCGACCGACTGCGCGAACTGGACAGTCAGGCCGGTGAGTCGACCGCTCTAACCGCCGAGCAGCACAAGACCCGCTCTGAACTCGATGCGCTGGCCGAGCGACAGTCTCAGGCGGAGCAGCACCGCGAGACCCTGCGCGGTCTCGCCAGTGAGGCTGCAACGCTGGCCGCCCGCAACGCTCAGCTCAAGGCCGACATGGCCGCCGCCAAAGACAAGCTCGTCCTGCTGCAACAACCAGGGGCCGACTGTCCGCTGTGCGGCCAGGATCTGGCCGAGGCGGAGCGGACCCGTTTGCTCAACGACCTGTCACAAAGCGGCGCTGAGCAGGCCAGCTCTTATCGCGCCAACAGTGCTCGGATGAAGGAAATCGACCAGCAGACCCGTGCCGCCGAGACCGAACTGGCGGAGATCGAGCGTGACCTGCGCCGCCTGCCCGCACTTCAGGGGAGGCTGGCTACCCTGATCCAGGCGCTGCAAGATGCTTCCACCGCGGCTAACCGGCGTGCCGAACAGCAACCTCAATTGGCTGCCCTGGAGCTCCAGCTAAAGCAGCACTCTTATGCGACAGCCGAGCAAGAACAACTCGAGGCGCTGAGCAGCCGCATTGCCGCTCTGGCTTACGACAAGGCCGAGCACGAAAAGCTGCGCCTTTTGGTGAGCACCCTCAGCAAGGCAGACGAGGCCAAGTCTGAGCTCGAGCGTTCGGAGCAAATGCTGGCCCAGCTCCTGGAGAACAGAGCACAATTGCTTCAGACTCGGGAGCAGCTATCGGCCAGCACCCTGGCCGACAGAGAGCGGCAGGCCGAATTGGCCAGCGCACTGGAGAGTGCACAGGCCATCGAGCAGCAGCTTGAGAACCAGGTACAGGTAGCGAACCAGCTTCACGCTCGGGAGGGCCGGGCACGACAGTCCGTAGGGGCGGCGCAGCAAAAGCTCGACACGTGTCGCTACCTTGAAACACAGCACCAGGAGCGCACGGCCGAGTTGGCCAGACTGGTGGAGGAACGAGCGCTGTTTGAGGAACTGCAGTTGGCCTTTGGCAAGAAAGGCCTGCAGGCGCTCATCATCGAGACGGCGATACCCGAACTCGAGGAAGAGGCGAACCGCCTTCTCGGCCGCATGACCGACGGCCGCATGAACCTTCGCTTTGACACGCAGCGAGATACTCGCAGCCATAGCACCGTCGAGACTCTCGACATCAAGGTCGCTGACGAGACCGGGACTCGCAGCTATGAAATGTTCTCGGGGGGCGAGGCCTTCCGCATCAACCTGGCCGTGCGCATAGCTTTGAGCAAACTGCTGGCCAGACGCTCCGGCGCGCAGTTGCAGACGCTGATCGTCGATGAGGGTTTCGGTACCCAGGACGCCGATGGACGGATCAAGTTGGTGGAAGCTATCAACTCGATCCGCGATGACTTTGCGCTGATACTGGTTATCACCCATATTGATGAGCTGAAGGATGCCTTCCCGGTGCGCATCGACGTTGTCAAGACGGCCACCGGATCACAAATATCAATGGTTTGAGAGAGGCGGTGCGATGAAAGCGGTAAGGTTGGTCAAGGTTGGAGCCCCGCTTGAGCTCCAGGAAATCCCGCTCCCTGAGGTCGGCGACAATGACGTGCTCGTTCAGGTCGCCGCAGCAGGAATCTGCCACTCGGACGTCCACTATCGCGCCGGGGTGTCGCCCACCAGGCCGCTGCCGGTTACACTGGGGCACGAGGTAGCCGGCACCGTCGCAAGCATCGGGGCCAAAGTAAGTGGCCTCCGACCCGGTGACCGGGTCTGCCTGCACTATCTAGCCACCTGCGGCAAGTGCCAGTACTGCAAGGCCGGTCACGAGCAATTCTGCGTCAGCGGACAGATGATTGGCAAACACCGCGACGGCGGGTACGCTGAGTATATCTGCGTGCCGGCCGAGAGCGCGCTGCCCCTCCCTGACAGCGTCTCCTTTGCACACGGCGCGGTGATGATGTGCTCTTCGGCCACGGCACTACATGCACTGCGCAAGGGGCGCCTCGTTGCTGGCGAGTCCGTTGCCGTGTTCGGCGCTGGCGGGCTGGGCATCTCGGCGGTGCAACTGGCCAGGCTCCTCGGGGCTCTGGATGTCTTTGCCGTGGACATCAAGCCCGCCAAGCTCGAGCTGGCGGCCCAATACGGGGCAATTCCTGTGAACGCCAGCCAGTCCGATCCGGTGGAGCAGATACGTCGGGATACGGGAGGCAGAGGAGTGGATGTGGCAGTGGAGCTGATTGGACTGCCCCAGACCATGCAGCAGTCGGTGCGGTCACTGGCGGTCCTGGGCCGCGCCGTGTGGGTAGGCATCACCTCGCGGCCAGTTTCGCTCAACCCCTACAGCGACGTGCTGGGGCCAGAGGCAGAGATCATCGGCTCAGACGACCACCTGGTGGGCGAGCTGCGGCTGCTCATCGAATACGCGCGTCGTGGACAACTTGATCTCTCCAACGTGGTCACCGGCAGCGTAGCGCTCAATGCCAATGCCATCAACAACGTCATGGACAAACTGGAGCGCTTTGAGGGTGAGGTGCGTACCGTCATCACCCCCTGAGTGAGACAGCCCGTGGAGACGTTGCTGGTTCAGGTGGTCCTGTGCTCGAGCGGGCACTTGCAGCTAATGCCTACCCCTTCTGCCTCGGCCCAGCAGCGGCCACCGGAGATGCAGGACGAACGCGTCTGCTGGCCTGTGCGCAGCCGCTGAGGCAGGTCAGGCTCACAAATCAATGGCCGGCTCATCGAAATCAGGTCGGCATCACCACTGGCCAGCACGTCTTCCATCACCGCCCGTGACCTCATCCCGCCCACGAGCAGAATTGGCAGGCGCGTCCTTTGTCGGGCCTGGCGAGACCAGTCTCGGAAGTAAGCTTCGTCTCCTTCCCGGCGAATCCCGGGCCAGATGGAGGCACTCTTCTTGCCGCCGATGCCGGCGCTGATCTCGACCGCGTCAAGGCCCATTTCCTCCAGTGCCGCGACCACTTGCAGCCCCTCGGCCAGGGCAAGCCCGCCTTCAATTCTGTCGGCCAGACCCAGCTTGGTGATCACCGGATAGTCGGGGCCAACCTGGTCTCTCACTCTGGAGCAGATTCGGCGCAGGAGCAGCATTCGCCCCTCGATGTCGCCGCCCCACCGGTCGGTGCGACGATTCACCGCCGGTGAAAGGAACTGGCTGACCAAATAGCCGTGTGCGGCGTGAATCTGCACCCCATCGAGCCCTGCCCGCTGCGCGCGCCGTGCCGCGGCCGCGTAGGCCTCGATCACTTCGTCAATCTCTGCGTCGGTCATCGCCCGGGCCGGTCGTTTGAGCCACTCGGCCTCGAAAGATGAGGGGGCCATCGGGTCGTGCACCGAGTCGGCAGAGGCGTCCATTCCTCCGTGGTTGATCTGCGCAATCACCAGACCGCCCAGAGCGTGTACACCGTCCGCCAGCGTCCGCAGGTCGGGAATGAGCTCATCGGTGTAGATGCCGGTCATCTCATTGTGGCATTTGCCGGCCGGGTGAACGTACATATGCCCGGTGATAATCAGTCCCACTCCGCCGCGCACTAGGTCGGCATAGAGCCGGCCAAGCTGTTCCCGTGGCCGGCCCGCCTCATCAGCCATGTGTTCGGCGGTCGCCGAGCGGACCAGGCGATTCGGAAGGGCTAGTGAGCCAATTGTGCAATTGGTGAACAGACGGTCCATCAGTCTCCTTTCCATTCTGCTGCTGAGCTCCGCTCCACCAGGATACAGAAAAAAACCGTGGAGGCAAAGCATTTGTGCCTCCACGGCTTTCTGGCCATGGGAAGACTACTGCGGCCGCAGCAGGCCCGACATATCGACCGTGACGGCCTGACCCAGGTCACTCAGCGTGTCATAGGTGACCTGCATCAGATATTTGGCGTTGTGTACAAAGCCGCCCGGATCCTTGTGGGCAAACTGATAGTTGTAGGTGGCGCGCAGCAACCGCGGGCTCCACAGGGTGTACTGGTTGGGAAAGATGGACTCGGAACCATCGGCAATTCCATTATTGTTGGTATCGATGAACCAGTAAGGGTATGCCGCTTCGTTGTAGGCAATTGGCGTGCCCAGCTTTTCTGCTGCATAGAGCTGAATCGCCCGCAGCAATCGTTCACCATAAGCGTCCAGCTCGTACGCGATGCCTTCAGTCAGGTTGCCGTCGCCGTCATAGTCCACCTTGCTCTGGCGCACATCGCGCAAGTCACGGACCGTCACCACATTGGAGTGGCACGGGCTGCACGTCTTGGGGTCAATCTCGAGGCTGTGTGGGTCGTGGCATTGATTGCAGGTGCGCATGGTCGTGGTGTGTTCAAAGCGCCCCACGTAGGTCTGCCCATCATACTGATATGCGCCCTGAACCAGGCCTCCGGCCTGCGTGGCTGCCGCCGGGAAGTAGTGCGGATTAATAAAGCTCTGCTTCTCAAGCGGCACATCCAATGGCTTGCCAGCGATAACCTTGTCAACGCTGACCGTAGACTCGAGTCCATGGTGACAGGTCACACATGCCGCTTCAGGACCCAGGTTGCTGAGCTTGACGCCCGAGGGGAACTCAACCGTCTTGTAGGAAGGCGCTGCCGGGTTGTGGCAAGTATTGCAGTAGAGGACGCTGCCGGTTTTGGCCTCCTGGTCGATCTTGCCCACGGTGCTGCCGTCCACTCCAAGGTAATCCATGAACCCATAATAGCTGTGGCACGTGGCACACTCAACGGGCACCGCCGGAGGATCTGTATCATCCCAATAGGTAAAGGGCAGCGATTTGGCATCGGCATGTCCCGAAGCGAACCAGTCGTCGGTGATCTGGGCCACACTGGGCCTGGCGGCCTGCGCTCGCAGAGCAAAGACCACCAGCAAGAGCAAAAAGGTCAACGTCATGGCGATCAGAACGTTTTTTGATGTCATCGTCCGAACACCCCCGGTTTGCTGTAATAGGCCTGCCGCTTGCTCTGGCCGCGGCCCCGCCGGCCCAGTGTACTCAACTTCCCCATTCTGGACAAATCGCACTATTCAGACCTTTTGTGGTGTCAATTCTCATTCCAGTTTGACCCTCCAGCGGCATTGCAGTAGACTAATCGTATCCAAGTTCTCCCGATGGAGGTGCGTTCGAGATGAAGTCGTCAGCCAAAGCTGCGCTATGGATAGCCTTCTATCTTTTCATGATCTTTTCACCGCTTATCATCATTCTGGTCGCGCCCAGGCCCGCCGGACGCGAGTTCTGGCGCGAGTTTGCTGTGGGACTGGGGTTCATCGGACTCTCGCTGATGGGTCTTCAGTTTGTTCCCACGGCGCGTCTCCCGTTTCTCTGCTGCGTGTTCCCGATGGACACGGTCTATTTCCTGCACCACGCCACGTCGGTGGCTTCACTGGCTTTTGTACTGGCTCATCCGCTCATTCTTCTGTTCGACAACCCGAACATTGCGCAGTTCTTTAACCCAGCGGTCACTCCCTGGAGAGTGTTGTCCGGCGTCATTGCGGCGGCACTTGCCTTCCTTCTCGTTGCCAGCTCAGTGTATCGCAAGAGCTTGAACTTTATCTACGAGCCCTGGCGGATGACACATGGCATCCTGTCGGTTATTGTCCTTGTGCTTTCACTCATCCACATCTTCCAGGTGAACCACTACACGGCCATGCCGCTGCAGCGGGCCCTGTGGATTGTCCTGCCAGTTCTCTGGTTGGCGATGATTGTCTACGCTCGTGGCATCAAACCGGCAATGATGCTCAAAAAGCCCTACGAGCTGAAAGAAGTGCGAGAAGAGCACGGCGGCTCCTGGACCCTGGCTGTTGCTCCTGTCGGTCACCCTGGCCTGACCTTCAAACCCGGACAGTTTGCCTGGCTCGCTGTCCAGAGATCGCCCTTTGACATTCGACAGCACCCCTTCTCATTCTCTTCCAGTGCCGAGCGCAAAGGATGGCTCGAGTTCACCATCAAGGATCTCGGGGACTTTACGCATACGGTCAAGGATATTCCAGCCGGAGCCAGATTGTACGTTGACGGCCCTTACGGAATGTTCGGCCCGGATTTCCACCCGGCACCCGGCTATGTTCTGCTGGCCGGCGGTGTGGGTGCCACCCCCATCATGAGTATGCTTCGCACCCTGGCCGACCGCGGCGACCAGACGCCATTGATCTTCTTTTACGGCAGTCCATCCTGGGATGAGATAATCTACCGCGAAGAGTTGGAGCAGTTGAAGAAGAGACTGAACCTCAAGCTGGTGCACGTCCTGGAGCATCCTCACAAGGACTGGACTGGTGAAAAGGGCTACATCTCTGCTGCGCTGCTCGAGTACTATCTGCCTGAGGACAGGGCCAGGTGGCAGTACTTTATGTGCGGGCCTTTGCCAATGATCCAGAACGTCGAGCCGGCCCTTATCAAGGTCGGCGTGCCCCCCAGCCACGTGCACTCAGAACGCTACGAGATGGCCTAGGCCATCCAGAGGGAAAAAGACCATGATGAGGGATTATGCCATCCGCTTGCTCGCAGGCATCATCGCGCTGGGTATCCTTCTCTCCGCACTGGTTGCCTGGCGGCAAGCTTTCTAGCAGCAAAGAACGCGGCTGCGAGCCAGCTAACGTTGGCTCGCAGCCGCACTCGTATCCGTCCCCAACAGGCTAAGCTACTCCTAGCCCTCTGGTACCCTCGGCAGAGTGAAGTGAAACCGTGACCCCTCGCCGACGGTGCTTTCGGCCCAGATCTTGCCTCCCTGCGCTCTGAGCAGACTCTGGGCAATGGACAGTCCCAACCCCGTTCCGCCTGCCCCTTGCTCATTCCAGGCTCGCGCTCGGTCCGCTTTCCAGAAGCGATCAAAGACGTGCGCCAGCTCCTCAGGGGCGATGCCTTTGCCCGTATCAGCAACGGTCACCTGAATAGCGCCGTCGCCGGCGACGGCCGCCACATCAATCCGTCCGCCCTCCGACGTGAAACGAAAGGCATTGGCCAGCAGGTTGTGCAACACCTGACCTACGCGATCGGAATCGGCCATCACGCGCGGCAGGTTGTCCGGCACGTTGACCGTCAGTGTGAGTCTCTCCGCCTCGGCTACCGCGGCAAGTTGGTCGCAGGTGGTGTGTATCAGGGCCCCGAGGTCCACTGGCTGCAGGTTCAATTGCAGCTTGCCCGCATCAGCCAGGGCCAACTGGCGCAGGTCTTCGACCAATCGGCTGACCAGACGGGTTTCGTCGTACAGGCGGCAGATCTCGCCCTTGTCCAGCGGGTACACATCATCCAGAATGGCCTGGAGATTGCCCTGCACGACGCTTAGCGGCGTTCGCAGTTCGTGAGCCACGTCGGCCATCAGGTTGCGGCGCAGCCGTTCTCCTTCGTCCAGCGCTGCCGTCATCTCGTTAAAGGCCTGACCGACCTCGGCCATCTCCCGGCTGCCGCCAACCTCGACGCGGCTGCCAAAGTCCCGCCTGGCAACAGCGCGGGCGGCCAGTGCCAGCCGTTGCAGCGGCGCCGACAGCGTTCGGCTAACCGCCACGCCGAGCAGCGTTCCGAGAAGGCCAGCGATGACCGCACCCGCCAGGAGCATTTCGCGCACCCGCTCAAAAAAGCGCCGCTCGAGTGGCCCAATCAGATCCTGGCGCACAGGCACGGCAACGACGAGCTTGCCCACCGCAACCCCATTGATTTGGATGGTCACCGCCGCCGCTGCTTCGTCCTTCGTCAGCCTGCGGCCTGTGCGTTGCTGAACCCGGTCGTATAGCACCACGCTCTTGCTGTCGGCGAGCACCACCTGCGGTCTGGCGTCTTCGCCACCACCAAAAAAGCCGGGCCGGTTGGTCATCATCGACATGGGCGAAGCCACCGCGCGGTCGAGCACTGCGGATACCCCGTCCCAGCTTCCCGTGGTGACATAGTAGGAGCCAAGCATCTCCACCAGCGGCTGGTAACGCGAGGGCTCGCTGTACGACAGGTAAAGACGGAATGCTTCGCTCGCCCGCAGGTTGATGAGCACAGCAACGATGCCCAGAGTCACTACAGTGACCAGAGTGAAAGCCAGCGTGAGGCGGACCCAGAGCCGGTTCATGCTCGGACCTTTGCCTCGTCTGGTTCGGCGCGCATACGATAGCCGACACCAAACACGGTCTCGATTAATTGTGCCCCGTAGCCTGCTCCACCTGGTTCATCCAGCTTGCGGCGCAAGTTCTTCACGTGGCTGTCCATGGTCCGGTCGAGGCCCTCGTAGCCATAGCCCAGCCCCTTCTCGATGAGTTCCATGCGTGTCAGGGCGCGACCGACCTGCCCGGCCAGCGCCTCTAGAATGTTGAACTCGGTCGGAGTAAGGTGCACCACCTGGCCTGCCACCCGGACCTCGTGCCCGTCCACATCGATGCGCAGGTGCCCCACCTCGATTACCTTGGGCATGACCGGTTCGCCGCGAGAACGTCGCAGCACGGCCCGCACCCGAGCCAGTACCTCGCGCGGATTAAAGGGCTTGACCACATAATCGTCCGCACCGATTTCCAGCCCGACAATCTTATCCTGGTCCTCAACCCTCGCCGTGAGCATAATGACCGGTATCTGTGCCAGACCCGGGTCGGCGCGCATAATGCGGGTCACTTCCCAGCCGTCGCGGCCTGGCATCATCAGGTCCAACAGAACCAGGTCCGGTCGTTCGGCGCGCACCAGTTGCAGCGCACGTGTGCCATCTTCGGCCGTGAGCACTCGATAGCCATCCTTCTCCAAATAGGCGCGCAGGAGACGCACGATCTCCCGGTCATCGTCCACTACGAGGATTCTGTACGCCACAATCACACCCCTGATTCGAACGCGCCGCTAACCATACGCAATTATAGCATAGTGACTTGCGCACCGCAGGCAGCGCATCGACTACTCGCGCCGCAAGGCGTCAATCGGGTTGAGCGCCGCGGCCCGGCCCGCCGGGTAGATGCCGAAGAAAAGACCCACGGCGATGGACACAGTCAGCGCCATGATCACGCTGGATGAGGTGACCACCGCCCTGGTAGCACCCAGCAACGGAGTGACCACCTGTGCTCCTGCATAACCCGCCAGGACGCCCATCACCCCTCCGGCCAGGCTCATTACCACTGCCTCGACCAGGAACTGGGTCAAGATGTCACTCCTCCTGGCACCGACCGCCTTGCGGATGCCTATCTCGCGGGTTCTCTCCGTTACCGACACCAGCATGATGTTCATAATGCCAATTCCGCCGACAATGAGCGAAATCGCGGCAATGCTTCCCAGGAGCATGGTAAAGGTCTGTGATGTCTGCTGCACCATTTGCACGAGCTGTGTCTGATTCTGCACGCTAAAGCTGCTGGTCTGGCTCGATGTCAGCCCTCGACGCGTCTTCAGGATAGCCGTGAGTTGCGCCTCGGCCAGGTCCATCTGCTCCCCCGATACTGCCTGCGCGCTGATAGACGTGATCTGGGAGTTACCAGCCCCTCCAAAGCGCCGCTGCGCGGTGCTGAGCGGGATAAAGACCATGTCGTCCTGGTTCTCAAAGCCGCCGGCCGCGCCCTTGCTGACCATCGTACCGATCACCAGATAGTTCTGGCGATTGATCTTGACCGTTTTGCCCAGAGGATCGACGGTGGTGCCAAACAGGTCGGTAACAACCGAGGCACCCAGAGCAACCACCCTGGCCTGTGTATTGTTGTCCAGCGCATCAATGAAGCGGCCGCGCTCGACGTGGTAGTTGCGCACTGTAAGGTACTCGGCGGTCACGCCATAGATACTGGTACGCGTGTTCTTGCTTCGGTAGACAACGGTGCTCTGCGTCGAGTACTCGGGGGCAACAGCGGCCACCGCTGACGCTAGGGCCGAAATGGCGTCCACATCGTCGATGGTGAGACTCTGGGCGCTCGAAGAACCCTGAGAGACTCCTCTGAAAAAGCTCATCCCCGGTGAGACGACCAGAAGATTCGAACCGAGGCTGGTGAACCTCTCGGCGACCTGAGCCTGTGCGCCAGCGCCGGCTGCCACCAGCGCGATCACCGCGCCCACGCCGATAATGATGCCCAGCATGGTTAGGACCGAGCGCAGTTTGTTCGCCGCCAGGGCCCTCAAGGCAATTTGAAAGCTTTCAATGACGTTCATTGGCCCCGCCTTCCCGATCCGCCGATGACGGTTCCACCCATTCCGCCGCCGCGGAAAAAGAACTGCCCATTGTTCGACGATGCCGTGTAGGCGACCAGCACCTTGTCGCCTTCGTTGAGCCCTCGCACGACCTCTACGTACGTCCCGTTGCTCAACCCCACCTGCACCGGTACCGTCTCATTGCTCCCCTCCAACGTTACTACATCCCCACTGTCATCCTGCGCTATCGCCAGCGCTGGCAGCAACAACGCATTCTGCCTCTGCCCCACCACAATCGTTACGTTCGCCGTCATCCCGGGCAGCAAGGACTCTCCCCCGGATCCCTCCAGACTCAACACTACATCGTAGCTGACTACATTCTGCACCAACTGACCCGCCAGCGGTACCTCTACAACCTTTCCTGTGAATTTGGCCCCGCTCAGCGCGTCAAAGGTAATGCTCGCACTCTGCCCTACTTTCACCTGGTTGATCTCCGTCTCGTCCACCGTCGCCACTACCTCTAGCTTGCTCAGATCAGCCAGCGTTACCACCCTTGTCCCCGAGGACACCAGGTCTCCTACCGCCACGCCCACTGAGGTCACTGTGCCATCAAACGGCGCTACCATCGTGGCCGACTCCAGCGTCGCCTGGGCCTGCTCCAGCGCCGCCTTCGCCGAGTCGCACCGCGCCTGGGCCAGTTGCACCGTCTTGGCATCGGCGCCTGCTTCCATTGTCTTGAGCGTATTCTGAGCCCTGGCCAGGTTGTATTCCGCCTGGGCCATCTTGTTTTGCACTTCTTTGGTCGCCAGCTCACTGCCACCGGCCTTGAGGGCGGCCAGGCTCTGCTCGGCCTCGCGCACCCTGTCCTGAGCGTTCAGCAGGTTCAGAGCTGCCCGCGCCCTGGCCGAATCGAACGCATCCTTGGCGTCCATCATGCGATTGTAGGCCAGGACCTCACGGTCACGCCCCTCTTCCGTGGTGATGGGGCCTTCCAGCATTTTGCCATGCTCCACTTCGGCCATATTCGCCTGCCACTGCAACCGATCAATCTGGTCTGCAACCGTGGCATCGTTCTGCAATGCGGCGAGTTGCGCTCTGGCATCTTCAAGAGTTCGTTTGGCCTCACCGATGACGTCAGCCACAGTTTGCTGCCCAGCCTGCGTCAGGGCCACCTCCGCCTGCGCCACATCGAGCCGGGCCTTCTGCAGGTCCAATGCTGTGTATGGCTCCTTCGCACTCACCAGGGCCTCCTCCGCCGATAGCAGGTTCGCCTTTGCCTGCTCCACCGCGCGTTCCAGGCTCGACGGATCGATCTTGACCAGTACGTCGCCCTTCTTCACTCTCTGCCCGCTCGCAACCAGCACTTCCGTCACCGGCAGACGACTGACGTCCAAGCCTAGCACCACTTGCTCCTGCGATCCCACTTGACCCGTTGGCGATACCGTCGCCGTCAGGTTGCCCCGGGTCACCGCCACTACCTGAGTGAGCGCGGTGCTGTCGGACGTCTTGCTGCGCGACCTCCACAGCAGAACACCTCCAACCACGGCCACCGCTACAACGACGAGCCCAATAAGTACCTTGAGGTTCTTCATCTTCTCGCCCCTCAACCCTATCTTCCCCCAGGCGGAGCCTGTGGAGGTGCACCACCGCCGCCTATCTCAACCATTACCCCCATGCCTGCACCAGGAAAGCGCGTGCTGTCGCTACTGGTGGACGAGTAGGCAATAACCACCTTGTCGCCTTCGTTGAGCCCTCGCACGACCTCTACGTACGTCCCGTTGCTCAACCCCACCTGCACCGGTACCGTCTCATTGCTCCCCTCCAACGTTACTACATCCCCACTGTCATCCTGCGCTATCGCCAGCGCTGGCAGCAACAACGCATTCTGCCTCTGCCCCACCACAATCGTTACGTTCGCCGTCATCCCGGGCAGCAAGGACTCTCCCCCGGATCCCTCCAGACTCAACACTACATCGTAGCTGACTACATTCTGCACCAACTGACCCGCCAGCGGTACCTCTACAACCTTTCCTGTGAATTTGGCCCCGCTCAGCGCGTCAAAGGTAATGCTCGCACTCTGCCCTACTTTCACCTGGTTGATCTCCGTCTCGTCCACCGTCGCCACTACCTCTAGCTTGCTCAGATCAGCCAGCGTTACCACCCTTGTCCCCGAGGACACCAGGTCTCCTACCGCCACGCCCACTGAGGTCACTGTGCCATCAAACGGCGCTACCATCGTGGCCGACTCCAGCGTCGCCTGGGCCTGCTCCAGCGCCGCCTTCGCCGAGTCGCACCACGCCTGGGCCAGTTGCACCGTCTTGGCATCGGCGCCAGTCTCTACCTTGCTCAGGCTATCCTTCGCCCTGGCCAGGTTGTACTCGGCCAGCGCCACCTTGTTGTTCCAGTTGGCCAGGGCAACACTCTTGGCTCCAGCACGCAGATCCGCCAGGGTCTTCTCTGCCTCGGTCACTCTGGTCTGAGCTGCGCTAATGGCCGCACTGGCCGTGGCCTGAGCGACAGATAGCTGCGCCTGTGCCCTGGACAAGGCCTGCTCAGCCTCAGTTACGTCATTAGCTGTCGCCTTCCCCTGACTGAGCTGGACTCGCAGGTTACTGACATTGCGCTCGTGCCAGGCCGTGGTGTACTGCAGGTCTCGCACCGTCTTACCGGCACTGCTGCCGCTGGTAGTCAGAATGAGATTCAGCCTGGCGCTCTCGAGGCCCGACTCGGCCTGCCTGATCAGCTCTGCCGAGTCGTTCTGGCTGACCTCCGCCAGGGCCGCCTCAGCCTGTGCCACGTCAAGCCGGGCCTTTTGCAGGTCCAACGCCGTGTACGGCTCCTTCGCCCTCGCCAGAGCCTCCTCCGCCGACAGCAGGTTCGCTTTTGCCTGCTCCACTGCACGTTCCAGGCTCGACGGATCGATCTCGACCAGAACATCGCCTTTCTTTACTTCCTGACCACTCGCTACCAGCACTTCCGTCACGGGCAACCGGCTGACATCAAAGGTCAGGTCCGCTTGGTGCTGCGATGCTACTTGCCCCGTAGGCGACACGGTCGCCGTCAGATTGCCCCGGGTCACCGCCACTACCTGGGTGAGCTCGGATGACTGCGTGCTGCTACTGCGCAGCTTGCATGCGCCAAAGACCACAGCCCCGGCCAGAACAACGCCGGCCACCCACTTCAGACCAACTCTGCGACGCATAAAGTCTCCCCTTCCCATTACTGGCCGGGCTGAGTCAGTGCCCGCTGCCGCATAGACTGGATGGATCTCGCGGTGTAGCTGCCATCATCGTTCTTGGAGCCGGATACCATCACACTCTCGCCAACGGCCAGCTCACCTACTCCGACGCTGACGTTCTTCTCGATGAGCGTGCTGTCAGTCGTCTTGACGGCTATGGAACCCTGATCGGTCTTGATCACTACAGTGCTTCCGCTGACGCTCTCGATGGTGCCAGCCAGACCACCACCCTGGAACTGCATTCCGCCGCGGTCCCCTGTTGGCGCTCCGTCCTGTCCAGGAAACTGACCATCAATCCGAATCTGCCCTCCCTGGCCCCCCATCCGCTGAAAGACCAGAGACGGATTGTTCACCACCTTCTGCTCACCCGCCCTCATTCCCAGAAAGTAACCACCAGCGCCTACGCCGGCCACAACCAGTACCGCTATCAGCGCGATCATCCATTTCTTCATGATGCCTGTACCTCCCAACATTAGCTAGTCTGATATCTGCCCATCGCGAATGTGAACGATCCGGTCGGCACAAGCGCCCACGTCCGGGTCGTGCGTAACCATTACAATGCTCATTCCGCGCTCGCGGTTGAGGGTGCGGAATATGTCCAGAATCTCACCACCGGCCTTGGAATCAAGGTTGCCGGTCGGCTCGTCGGCCAGGATGATCTGGGGAGAATTCACCAATGCTCGCGCGATACCCACCCGCTGCTGCTCACCGCCAGACAACTGGTTGGGACGGTGATTGGCTCGTTCGGCGAGTCCGACCGACGCCAGCGCATCGAGAGCCTTCTGGTGTCGGTTCGGCGCCCGACCGTAGATCATCGGTAGCTCTACGTTGGACAGCGCCGTCGTACGAGGAAGAAGATTGTAGGTCTGAAAGACAAAGCCAATCTTGCGATTGCGGATCTCAGCCAGTTGGTCATCAGTCAGTGTCTCAACCTCAATGCCATCCAACTGGTAACTACCCGAGGTTGGCTGGTCGAGGCAGCCAATCACGTTCATCAGCGTCGACTTGCCCGATCCCGAAGGCCCCATTATCGCCACCCACTCTCCTGCCTGGATCGAGAGAGAAACGCCACGCAGAGCCTGGACCTCAACGCTGCCCATCTTGTAGACTTTGGTTACATCTGTGATCTCTATCACTGCTTGCTCCTGCCCCGAGTCTCAAAAAGTGAGGGGCGGAAATGCCTTTCCGCCCCTCAGTCTTGCGGCTGAGCCTAGTAGCTACCGCGACTCAACCTGCCCGAGAATCGCCCCCAGGTCGAGGTTCCCCCGGTACTATCATCGGTCTTGTTGTCCGAAGGAGGAGAACCATGGAAACCACCCTGCGGGAACCCCTGCCTGTAGCCCTGGTGACTGCCGCAGCCGGCCGGGATCTTGCTTTCGAGCTGCTTCTGCACCTGCTCCTTGAGGCTGGCCAGCATGGTGTCAGCCTTGGCCTGAGTGATACGCCCAGCAGCAACCAGACTCTTCAACTCTTCGGTCCGCTGAGCCACTGCTGCGTCAACGATGACCGCGACGTCAACGCCTTTCTCTTTGGCCACATCGGCGATGGACTTGTCGGTACCCATTGCCTTGACCAATTCCTCAACGGTCATGCCCAGCTTCTCGGCCGCAACGGACATGATGGAAACACCTCCCCTCATGCCCATCTCCCAGTCCGGTCCGCCGCTGCCACCGTGGCCTCGCCCGCCAGGCATACCAAAGCCCATCATCCCCTGACCGTCAGCCCAACGCTCGGCCATTTGATCGGCCTGCTCCTGCGTCAGCAGGCCTTCCTCCACGGCCTGCTTGAGCACATCGCCCTGCGCCGTCGAGACGGCCGAGTCATACTGCTCGACCGTGATGCCCAGCGCCTTGGCAATGGCCTGGTGCATCCGCTCCCACAGGTCGGTGATCTTGTTGCCCGTCTGTGGCGTGGGCGTTGCGCTCTGCGCTGACGCTGCAGCCACTGCTGCCAGGGCGACTACCACAACCAGAGCCGCGATGCCACCTATCTTGAGAATCTTGCTCATCTACTACCTCCCTTTCTCTTGAGGCGAGTTGACCCCGCCTCAGCTTCTGAATCAAGCATAACAGCAAGTTGTGGAGATTCAATGAAGGCCGGCTGGACTTGATGCACTTCCTACACTCCAAAACCGGGGCGCGACTCGGTTTGTCTGCGCCACCCGGCGCCGGTAAAATCGCAACCGATGACACTCGTCTACCTGGCCTCTGCCTGGCTGATGGGACTGTACATTGCCTCTCTGGTCAGCATTGCCCCCTGGCTGCCTGGAGTCATCGGCCTGCTCTGCTTTCTGGTAGCGCTCGCGCTGGTCCAACGTTTCCACACCCAACCAGAACAGGCATCGCTGCTTCGTCTGGTCTCGGCCTTGCTCATCTTTTTCGCTGCCGGCGTCTGGCGCTACCGGCTGGCCGAGCCAACCCTGCTGCCCGGGCCCCTTGCGGCGCTCAACGACGGCAAGCCGGTGTCCCTGCGGGGCGTCGTGGTCAACTACCCAACCGCTAAGGACCGCACTACTGAACTGCACGTGGCCGTATCAGCACGTGACTTGGCAGACGGATGGGCGCCCAGCCGCGGCCTGGTGCTGGTTCAGGTGCCTAGCTTCTACGAGTATCACTATGGCGACGAGCTCGAGTTCCGGGGCACACTGCGCACTCCCGGGGCACCGACAGCAGCGTTCTATCGGGACTGGCTGGCCAGGCAGGGCATTCACTCCACCATGAGCTACGCCAGCATCCGCGTGCTGGCCCACCACCGGGGCAATGCCTTGCTGGCCCTGCTCTATGCCATCAGGCTGCGCACCCACCAGTTCATCGCCTCGGCGCTGCCAGAACCGCAGGCCGCCCTGCTGAGCGGCATTCTGCTCGGCAGTGACGAGGGCATCCCCAGAACACTGATGGACCAGTTCGGCCGCGCTGGCACGGCCCATATCATTGCCATCTCCGGGTTCAACATCGCACTGGTTTCGGCAGCCCTGGTCAAAGTATCATCCCGCTTTCTCCAGCGTTATGTCGCCCTCGCCGTTTCAGTGGCTGCCATCGCCGTCTATGCGATTCTGGTTGGCGCCGAGCCTCCGGTGGTGCGGGCGGCAATTATGGGCGGCCTGGCCGCCTTGGCGCTGATCGTCGGGCATCAGGCCGACGCACTGACCAGCCTCTTTGCCTCGGCCTGGTTCATGACCCTCGCCCGGCCCTTTCTGCTGTGGGATATCAGCTTTCAGATTTCTTTTGCGGCAAGCCTCGGGCTGATCCTCTACGGGGGCCGTCTGGCGTCTCTGGTCACCGCGGCACTGGCCAGAGTGACGTCGCTCCGGACCGCGGAACGTGTGGTTGCTCTGCTCAGCGACACCGTGCTGACGACGGTCGCCGCACAGATCCTCGTGCTGCCGATCCTGGCCTACTACTTTGGCGGCGTCTCGCCGCTGGGGCTGCTGGCCAACCTGCTGGTTCTGCCGGTGCAACCGGCCATCGTCTACCTGGGCGGTTCGGCTGCCATGCTCGGGCAATTTCTGCGGCCGGTGGGCATTCTGCTGAGCTGGGCCGTCTGGGTTCCCCTCACCTACACCATTCGGGTTACGGAGACCATTGGCGGTTGGATTGGCAACCAGGCCTCGTCACAGACGGCATCGGCTGCTTCCGTGCTTGTCTACTACTCCGTGCTGGCGATTCTGTCATTAGTGGTGAGCCGCCGGCAGCATCTGGTGGAGCAGGCACGCAAACTCATCGGTCAGCCTCGGGTGCGCAGAGGCATGCTGGTCATTCTGGTAGCATTGCTCTGTCTGGTCTGGAGCGGGGTGGCGTCACTTCCCAGCCCCGTCCTGCGCGTGTCGTTTCTCGATGTCGGACAGGGCGACGCCATCTTGATACAGACCCCCTCTGGACAGCGGCTGCTGATTGACGGCGGGCCGAGCCCGGCGCAGCTTCTGGCAGCGCTGGGACGCCGTCTGCCTTTCTGGGATCGGCGCATCGACCTGGTCCTCTGCACCCACGCCCACGATGATCACTTGCGCGGTCTGCTGGCGGTGACGGATCGTTATCATGTGCGCACGGTGATCCGCGGGACCAGTGACTCCACTTCGGCCATTTCACTGGCCTGGCAAGCTCGGCTCAGGGAGCAAGAAATCGACGCTCTAGCCGTGAGCGATCCCATTTGCATCGACCTGGGCGATGGTTTGAACCTGCAGGTCTGGCCAGTAGCCCAGCAAGATGGCTCCTGCCTCCTGGCGCGGTTGACCGGGCCAACGGCGCAGTTCCTCTTCACCGGCGACCTGGAGGCCGAGTCAATTCTGTCACTGGCCCGGGACGGCACGACACTGGCGAGCACAGTGCTCAAGGTGCCACACCATGGAAGCGCGCAGGGCCTCGACTCGCCTTTGCTCGATGCCGTGCAGCCGCAACTGGCGGTCATCTCGGTAGGCGCCGACAACAGGTTCGGCCATCCTGCCCCGTCGACGCTGGAGCTTCTCGCGGCACGGGCCATTCCTACCCTGCGCACCGACCTGTCGGGGGACATTGAGGTCACGGTAGACGCGCAAGGCTGGCATACCAGGACCGCTACTCGCCGGTAGCAGCAATCGCGGCCGCTTTGGCAAAGCCCGCAGCCAAAGGTATAATGTCTCCTGTCATGGTCGCGTTGTGGTTGCTCGCTGGCTTCCTCTGTGCGGAGCTGCTTCTTCGCGCCCGCCACCGTACTCTGGACCTTGCCAGACCCACAGAGCTGAGGCCCGAGACACGCCAGTTGAGACCAGAGCAGACCCGTGCCGCCTTCAGCATTGTCTGCCTGGGCGATTCCAATACCTTCGGTGAGGCGCTGTCTTTCGAGCAAGCCTTTCCCGCGTTGCTGGAGGCCTTGCTCCGCAGCAAATCCCCTGGACCGGACATGGTCGTTGTCAATGCCGGCATCAGGGGAAACACGGCTGTGATGGGCCTGGAGCGCCTGACCACAGACGTACTCGCCTACAGGCCGCGCATCGTAATCAGCGCATTTGGAGCCAATGATGGTCACCTGGGAGAATGGCCTCTCGACAACTGCCGCGAGCAGCAGATGACCCACAGAACTACTCCGCTCGGCCGGCTCGAAGCCTGGTTATTGCAGAGCCATCTTCTGCTGAGCCTGCGCACCCGCCTGAGCCGCACTCGGCGACCAGCATCCGACGCCGCCTCCGCCGCTCTCGGCGATGGCGCTAGTCAGCCTCGCGTGTCTCTGCAGGGTTTTGCGCTGGCCCAGCGCCTGATCGCCGACCGGCTGCGGCGCGCTGGCTGCTCTGTCTTGTTCATGACCTCAACAGTACCCAACCCTGCCTGGACGAATCTGGTTGCCGCGGAACAGCATCAGGCATCGGTCTATGAGCAGTTCAACGAAACGGTCCGCACCCTGGCTGACGAACTGGCCGTACCGCTGATTGATCTGCAGAAGCTGCTCCAGCAGCAGACTCCCTCCGATTCGGCGACGCTGATCGCTCCTGACGCGGTGCATCTGACGGCCAAGGGCCATCGTTTCGCCGCGGAACTCGTCCTGGAAACAATACAGCGCAGCGGTCTGCTGCCTGATGACTCTACGGAGGCAGAGCAGTGAAACGATTCCTCTCTGGCAACGAAGCTGTCGCCTGGGGTGCCTGGGAGAGCGGGATAGTCGTAGCCGCCGCCTATCCCGGCACTCCCAGCACAGAAATCCTCGAGACGCTGGCTCCCATGCCCGACGTCTACGCCGAGTGGTCGCCCAACGAGAAGGTAGCTATGGACGTTGCTATCGGCGCAGCCTATGCTGGCAGCCGTGCCATGGCAGTGATGAAACACGTCGGCCTGAATGTGGCCGCCGATAGCTTCTTCTATGCCGCCATGACCGGGCTCGAGGCCGGGCTGGTCGTGGTCAATGCCGATGATCCGTTTATGCACAGCTCGCAGAACGAGCAGGACAACCGCCGCTACTGCAAGTTCGCCCGGGTGCCCTGTCTCGAGCCGACCGACAGCCAGGAGGCCCATGACCTCGTCGGTGCGGCTCTGAACATCAGCGAGCAGTTCGACACGCCGGTCATGCTGCGGTTGACCACGCGCCTCTCCCATTCCAGCAGTGTGGTGGAACTCGAGGGAGTTCGGCCGCCACCACGCGCCGAAAGACCTACTTATCGCATTGATACCGCCAAGTACGTGATGGTCCCGGGGAACGCGCGCCGTCGTCACCCCGTCGCCGAGCAGCGTATCGCCCGGCTGGCCGAATTCGCCGAGACTTTCAGTTTCAATCAGCTCAAGATGCGCGATACGAGCCTGGGCATTGTTTGCAGCGGCGTGGCCTACCAGTATGCCCGTGAAGTCTTTCCCGATGCCTCGGTACTCAAGCTTGGTATGACCTACCCGATCCCTGCCAGGATGGTCCGTCAGTTCGCCAGACAGGTTGGTCGCCTCATCGTGATCGAAGAGTTGGACCCCTTCCTGGAGGAGGAAATCCGTTTGCTCGGCATTCCGGTGGAGGGCAAGAGCATCTTTCCCATCTGCGGTGAGTTGGACCAGTCCGTCGTTCGCGACAACGCGATCAAGGCCGGCCTCCTGCCGGCATCGGCTCTGATGCCCACGCCCCACCCCGACAAGATCCCTCTACCTCCGCGCCCGCCGATCCTCTGCCCGGGCTGCCCGCACCGCGGCGTACTCCATGTAGCCAACAAGCTTGGCCTGGTGGTCAACGGCGACATTGGCTGTTACACCCTGGCCTTTCTGCCACCGCTTGGCGCTGTACACACCTGCGGATGCATGGGGGCCAGCATTGGGGTAGCGCACGGCGTGGCCAAGGCCGGCATCTCCCAGCGCAATGTCGCCGTGCTGGGTGACTCGACCTTTTTCCACACCGGCCTGCCCGCCCTGCTGAACGTAGCCTACAACCGCAGCAACACCATCACCCTGATCCTGGACAACAGAACCACTGCTATGACCGGGCATCAACAGAACCCTGGCACCGGGCGCACCCTGCAGAATGCAGAGACAGCGCCGATTGACCTGGAGCCACTGGTCCATGCTCTGGGCATTGGCTTGGTGCACACTGTTGACTCATACGACCTCAAGGGGGTTGAGGCCGCCCTCAAGAACTGCCTCGACGCCAATGAGCCGGCGGTGATCATCGCCCGGCGCGAATGCGCGTTGATGCCAGAGGTCAGAAAGCAATGGGTGCCGCTGCGCGTCAACGCGGAGAAATGCAACGGCTGCGGGCTCTGTTTCCGCGTCGGCTGCCCGGCGGTGGTCAAGAGCGACGAAATCGACCCCAAGACCGGACGAGCCAAGGCTCGCATCGATAGTCAGCTCTGCACGGGCTGTGAGGTATGCGCGCAGGTCTGCGCTCGCAAAGCGATCCTGTTCCGGGCCCAACTGAATGAGGAAGGAGGAGAGAGATGAAAACGCTCAGCTTTCTCCTGGCTGGTGTAGGCGGGCAAGGAACCATCCTGGCCAGCGATGTGCTGGCAGCGGTAGGCCTTCACGCCGGCCACGACGTGAAAAAGTCAGAGGTGCACGGCATGGCTCAGCGCGGGGGCAGCGTGACGACCTACGTCCGCTGGGCCGACACAGTGTATTCTCCTCTGATTGGCCCTGGCGAGGCGGACTATGTGCTCGCCTTTGAAAAGCTCGAAGTGCTGCGTTACGTGGAGATGATAAGCCCGGGCGGAGTCGTACTGGTCAATGACTATGTCATCTCGCCGCTTTCTGTGACCTCCGGCACCGACTCTTACCCCACTGACCAGCAGATCCTGACCATACTGGCGGCAGCCAGCTCCCAGGTTCATTTCGTGCCGGCCATGGCCCTGGCGGAGAGCCTGGGTAATCCGCGGGTGAACAACGTCGTGCTGCTGGGAGCTTTGTCTCATTTCCTCGGCGAGGTGCCGGTCGAAGCCTGGCTGCAAGCTCTCCGGGAGCGGGTGCCCCCCAGGCTGGTCGAGCTCAACGAGCGCGCCTTTTTGCTCGGCCGTAGCCAGTTTGGTGGCAACGACCCAGGGAAGACGCCATGACCAAGTACGTCTTTGTGACCGGTGGCGTGGTCAGCTCCGTGGGCAAAGGGGTCACCGCCGCATCCATCGGCCGGTTGGTCAAGAGTCGTGGCGTATCCGTAGCGATTCAAAAGCTCGACCCCTACATCAACGTGGATCCAGGCACATTGAGCCCGTACCAGCACGGTGAGGTCTTTGTGCTGGAGGACGGCGGCGAGACCGATCTCGACCTGGGCCATTACGAACGCTTCATCGACGAGAACCTGACCAAGGCCAGCAACGTGACCACGGGGCAGGTCTACTCTGAAGTGATCACGAAAGAGCGGCGAGGCGATTTTCTGGGTGGAACGATTCAGGTCATTCCTCACATTACCAACGAGATCAAGCACCGCATCGGCTGCGTTAGCGCCGACACCAAGGCCGAGGTCGTGATCGTCGAGGTCGGGGGGACGGTTGGCGACATCGAGGGGCTGCCCTTCCTAGAGTCCATTCGGCAGATGCGCAAGGACGTTGGCCGCGAGAACGTGCTCTATGTGCACGTAACCTATCTGCCCTACATACAGGCCACGGCCGAGCTCAAGAGCAAGCCAACTCAGCACTCGGTGATTCAATTGCGCAGTCTCGGCATCCAACCCGATGTGATCGTCTGCCGCTCCGAGCACCCTTTGAATCAGTCTCTCAAGGACAAGATTTCGCTGTTCTGCGACGTGGAGGAGCGCGCAGTAGTCCCCCTCGTGACCGCAGACAACATCTACAAGGTTCCACTCATCCTCGAGGACACTGGGCTGGGTGATTTCATTGCCCAGCGACTGGCCCTGCCGCAGAAGCCGAATCTGAACACCTGGCGGCAGATGGTAGCAGAGATCGACCGGTCCAAGCCAGTGTTGCGGGTCGCTGTGGTCGGCAAGTACGTGGATCTCCGCGATGCCTACATCAGCGTGCGTGAGGCGCTATTCCACGCCGCCCTCGCTCAAGGCTATGGTCTCGAGATTGAGTGGATCAATTCGGAGGATTTCGAGAAGGGACGCTCACTGGACCGTCTGGAGACAGTGTCAGGCATCGTGGTACCCGGTGGATTCGGTTACCGCGGAATTGAGGGCAAGATCGCCGCTGCCCGCTACGCTCGAGAGCATCGTAAGCCGTACCTGGGCCTGTGTCTCGGCATGCAGGTGATGGTGATTGAGCTTGCCCGTCACGCGCTTGGTACCGACGAGGTCAACAGCGCCGAGTTCGACCACTCCACGCCCAACCCGGTGATTGACCTGATGCCGGACCAGCGGGCCATTTCCGACATGGGTGGAACCATGCGCCTGGGAACGTATCCCTGCCAGCTAGTGCCAGGCACCAAAGCCGCTGCTGCCTACGGTGTGGCTTTGACCAACGAACGCCACCGCCACCGCTTTGAGCTGAACAACCAGTATCGCGACCTGTTGGCCAATGCCGGCATGGTGTTCAGCGGCATGTCGCCTGATGGCCGGCTGGTGGAGATTGCCGAGCTGGCCGACCACCCCTGGATGGTAGGCAGCCAGTTCCATCCCGAGTTCAAATCGAGACCGGGCAAACCGCACCCGTTGTTCAGCGGATTTGCCAGAGCCGCCGTAGAGAACCAGTCGCACTGACCCATCCCAATCTGCGAGGAGGAACAAAGATGGAGATCTTTCTGGATACAGCCAACCTTGACGAGATCAAGAGCGCGTTCGACTTGGGGCTGATCTCCGGCGTGACGACCAACCCCAGTCTGATGGCCAAGGCGGGGTACAAGGACTATAAGGCCGTTACGCGTGAGATCTGCTACCTGGTGCAAGACCGCATCAGCGCCGAAGTGGTCAATGTGACCAGCGCCGAGGCAATGGTTGCCGAAGCCAGGGAAATCGCCACCTGGTCACCCCACGTGGTGGTCAAGATTCCTGTCACTGTCGAGGGGCTCAAGGCCATAAGCCTGATTGCGGAGGAAGAGGTCGATGTGGACCGATTGTGCCAGGACTGCCCCTGGTCCGGCCAGTGTTGCACTGACATCGCAACGGCTCGCGAGCTGGTAGGCACCTGGGGCATCCGGGTCAACGCCACGCTGGTCTTTTCGGCCAACCAGGCGCTCTACGCAGCCAATGCCGGGGCAAGCTTTGTGTCGCCCTTTGTGGGGCGGCTGGACGACGTAGGCGAGGATGGCATGGCCCTGGTCGAGAACATTGTCAGTATCTTTGAAACCTATGGGATCGACACGCAGGTCATTGCCGCCTCTCTGAGGCACCCGCTGCACATCACCCAGTCTGCTCTGGCCGGGGCGGACATTGCCACCGTTCCTTACGAGATCCTTATGAAATCGCTCCGCCATCCTCTCACGGACATAGGCGTGGAGCGGTTCGTCGCCGATTGGGCCAAGGTATCAGGACAGAAATAGAGCACCAAGAATCAACTCTGCCAAAGGAGGGCAACCATGAAGTTCAGTCGAGTGAGCCGAGCAATGGAGAAGGCGGGAATTCCGGGCAAGGACGCCTACGATCTGCCGACCAGCAAGCTGCGCTTTCCTGACGGGGCGTGGTATCGCATGGAGGTGTCGGGAGTCGAGAGGCCCTCAGTGCTGGAAGCGGTGGTTGACGAGTCGCACAAGCGCAAGATGCCCATCCACCGGTTGATTTCGGTGGTGATGGGTGCCACTCTGCTCGACAAGGCAGAGTTGCGCGACTTTGCCCAGATCGCGGCTGCGGCCAAGATGGAAGTGATCCTTACGCCAGGGCCGCGCTCGGCCTGGGACACGGGGCGCCAGGTCGCCACGCCAGAAGGAGCCCTGTCGGGGCTCCGTTTCCGCGGCTCGGACCAGCTTCGCTACGTCATTGCCGATATCATGCGCTGCATCGACATCGGCTTTCGCGGCTTCCTGGTCATCGACGAGGGGCTGCTATGGCTACTCAACGAGATGAAGAAGAACGGCGACATCCCCGCCGATGTCGTCTTTAAAGTCTCGATCTATGCCGGGCATGCTTCGGCTGCGGGCGGACATCTTCTCGAGTCGCTCGGGGCCGGCACGTTCAACCCCGTGGCCGACCTTTCCCTGCCGCAACTGGCGTCCATTCGCCAGGGCTGCCGCCTGCCATTGGACCTGCACATCTACCTGGCCGAGTCGTTCGGCGGCTACAACCGCTTCTACGACGGACCGGAGATGGCCCGCATCTGCGCGCCCTGCTATTACAAGATCGAGCCAGGCCCAGCCTGCGCAGCCGGCCCTGGTGCGCTCTACAAGCCCTGGAGCGGTGCTGACGGTCTGGCTTTCCTGGCCAGGGAAAAGGTCAAGTACGCCCAGATCATCCACGAACTGGTCCAGGAGAACTTTCCTGAGGCGACAATGTCTGCCATCGGCCCCGCAGATCTGGCCATTCCCAAGCCGTAGCATTCGCACCAGGACAACGCGGTTCGGGCCGACTGGCAGAGCCATCGGCCCGCTCACGTGCAGAAAAGGAGGCGTTTGTGAAGAACGAGCATTTCCGCTTGCACGGTGTGCTCCCAGCGCTGGTCACTCCTTTCGCCAGCGATGAAAGTATTGATGAGCCAGCTCTGCGGGCACTGGTGCGCCACGTGCTCCCTCACGTGGACGGCGTCGTACCATGCGGAACAACGGGCGAGTTCAGCTATCTGAACCCCGATGAGCAGAAGCGTGTCATAGAGATCGTCGTCAGTGAGGTGGCCGGGCAGGTTCCCGTGGTGGCAGGAGCAGGAGCGGCATCCACGCAGCAGGCTGTCCAGTTGGCGCGGCAGGCCCAGGATGCAGGAGCCAGCGCCGTGCTCGTGGTCACGCCGTACTTTCTCCACCCGTCAGACAAGGGCATCTACCAGCATTTCTACGAGGTCGCCCGCTCGGTTGACTTGCCGCTGATTCTCTACAACATCCCTCAGGTCGTCGACGCCTATCTGCCCAGAACGGTGATTGAAGACCTCGCCGACATTCCCAACATCGTTGGCCTGAAGGACTCGTCCGGAAATCTGACCTACACCATGGAGGTGTTGGAGCTGGTGGGGGACCGTCTCGACGTCGTGATTGGCCACGACGAGGTTGTTCTGCCTGCCCTGGCTGGAGGCTGCGCCGGGATGATCCTGGCCAGCGCGCAGGTTTTTCCAGAGGTCTGGCAACAGCTCTACGCAGCAGTGCAGGCCGGCGACCTCGCTACTGCGCGTGCCCTGCAAATGAGCGTCCAGAAGCTGGCGCGAATCTTCTGCCGGCACGGAGGCGGCGTCGCGGTCAAGGTGGCCCTGAACATGATGGGCGTGACGGCGGGCAATCCTCGCCGACCCCTGATGAAGCAGGGCGGGGTGCTCATCAACGAGGTAGCAGCAGAGATTCGCCTGGAGCTGGAGAAACTCGGCAAGGTGAGCGCACCCGATATTGACTTTACGGAACCCCAGCAGCCTCTGGTGGAGCGTTTTGCGGACGTCGGTCTTCCCGCGGCCTCGCTGCGGGGTAAAGACGTTCGCCTCGGTTCTTCTGCCGCCGGCGAAGGCGTGCACCGAGTGCACGTCGACCTGGTAGTTGGCCCCAAGAAGGGACCAGTGGGAGACGCCTGGGCACTGCAGCTCACTTATCCCCGCCAAGGGTGCGAGGCCCTGACGGCCATCCTTGAACCGAATCTGACTGTGCGGCCGGCCACCCTGATCGTTCCCGTCTATCCGCTCAAGAACCTGCGCCAGGCCAATATGGTCTATGGCCCCACCCAGTCTGCGGTCGGCCGGGCCGTGGTCGATTGTCTGGCCGACGGCTGTCTCCCGGGTCAAGCTGCAGACGAGGACGTGATACTGATCAAGGTCATGATCCATCCCCGGGCCCTTGATCGCCACCGACTGTATCAGAATGCCCACGAAGCGACAGTAGGGGCGCTGAAGAACTCGAAAAGCTGGAGCGCGTAACAATGGAATGCCAGAAAGAAAAGACCAAGTCCAAGTGCACCTGCACCTATGAGCCCTGCAGCCGCAAAGGCATCTGCTGCGAGTGTATTGCCTATCACCGAGAGAACGGGGAGGCCCCGGGCTGTCTGTTCCCGCCAGACGTCGAACGCACTTTTGACCGCAGTCTGGAACGTCTGGCCGCCTGCTATCGACGATAGGCATTCCGCTCCACCACCTGTATCCAGGAGGAACCAATGACGAAAAAGCCAACCTGGTTCAAGGGCATCTTCCCGGCCCTGGTCACACCTTTTGCCCAAGCCGATACAATCGATGAGACTGCTTATCGAGCGCTGATTCGCTCTGTCTTGCCGCACGTCAACGGGCTGGTGCCGGTAGGCACCACCGGTGAGTTTGTCTACCTGAGCGAAGCCGAGAAGCAGCGAGCCATACAGATTGCAGTCGAGGAGGCAGGGGGACGCGTGCCGGTCGTGGCGGGCACTGGCTGCGCCACCACCCGTGACACCGTGGCCCTCACTCGGTTTGCGAAGGATGCCGGAGCGACAGCGGCACTGGTTGTGGCCCCCTACTATCTCAAGCCAGCGTACAACGAGATCTACGAGCACTATGAGGCAGTGAACAAGGTGGGCTTGCCGCTGATTCTGTACAACATTCCCCAGTGCGCTGGCACCCACTATGAATGGTGGACCGCCGAGGGCATGGCCTACCTCGACAACGTGGTCGGCATCAAGGACTCGAGCGGCGACATGCCCTTCATGATGACCTTGCTGGAAAAGCTGAAGGGGCTTATTGGCATCTTTGGCGGCCACGATGAGATCATCGCGGCGGTCCTCGCCGCCGGTGCAGACGGGGCTATCCTGGCGTCGGCCAATGTCATTCCAGACATCTGGCAGGAAATCTACCGCGCCGTCCAGGCGGGGGACCTCGCTGCGGCTTTTGCTCGCCAGCGCGAGATCCAGACGCTGGTGCGGGTGATCACCCGCCAGGGCAGTGTCCAGGCGGTGAAGGAATGCCTGAGTATGATGGGGCTCGATGTCGGAAATGCCCGCCTGCCCATGATGCCCGGCGACGCCTTCCGCCGTGAGGACCGCGAGGAGCTACGCATCCAGCTCGAGCGGTTTGGCAAGATACCTCCCCGACAGGTCACTTACCGTGTGGCAGGGAAGCGCATCCAGGCGAGCGCGCCCTTCACCGCAGCAACCCCGGCAGAGATCAGCGACCTGACTTTGCGCGTCGGAGAGGGTTTCGCCGGGCCGCCCTTCTTTGAACTCGCCCACGTGGACCTGGCGCTCGGGGAACGAGGGGGGCCGGTAGACAAGGCAATAGATACCGCCCTGAGCACAGCCCACCCCGGCCACGAGGTGCGCTTGATTCAGGACTCGCCGCGGACACTGCTGGTGCCGACGGTGACCATCCGCTCAGAGAAGCAGTCAGAACACATCTATCACTATGCGGCCCGGGGCGTGCAGCGAGCGATTGAGGCCAGCATCAAGGACGGGTTCCTGCCTCAGGAGGCTCTGGATGGCCTGGTCATGATTGCCAACGTCTTTGTCCATCCATCCGCCGCGAACCGGCAGCGCATCGAGATGAACAACTACAAGGCCATGCGGGCGGCCATCCGCAAAGCGATAGAGGCCAGACCAACTACAGAGGAACTACTGGCCGAGCGACAGGCAGCCAGACACCCCTTCCGCTACGCACCCTAGAACAACAAAGGAGTGCGGTGAGCAATGCTCGCCGCACTCCTTGCGTACAGCAATCTACTGCAGCGGTTGCGCCGCTGCATCGCGCCCCAGAATCAGCCGGATGTCCGGTCCGCCCTGGATACCCTGCTCATGGCGCACGTTTTCCTTGGCTACCTGGAAGAGCTGTGTGAGCAGCCGCATGGTGTTCTCTTTGCCACTGTAGTCGATCAGAATCGTCTTGGCATAGTCGGAGCGGTCAGCATTGCTGACGCTGCCCACGTTGTAGCCTTTACCCTTCAGGTAGTCCGCCGTACGCTGGGCGAGGCCTGGCGTGAGCGTGCCGTTCTGAACATCCACCCTGGCGGCTTCCTGTCTGATCAGGGCCGGAGCGGACTGATCGGCCGTCGATGTTGGATTGGGGTTGCCCAGGAATTGGTTCACCGCCTCGCGAATGAGCTCCCGGTTCGGGAGGAGCACATCAGCGCCGTCAGGGGTGATCTGCCTTGTGGTCATCGACTCGTCAATCACCACACTGTTGATCTCAGAGCTGATCTCTCGCGCCAGCTTGGCCAGGGAGTACATTTCACTCAGACTGAGGTCAGTCTGCACCGAGTCGCCTACTAGCTTGAGCATCTCCGGAATGCGCGTAAGCGGGATATTCAGACTGAGCACCTTGTCACGGACCGCCCGCAGCACCTGCTGCTGACGTCTGGCCCGGCTAAAGTCACTGCTGCCATGCCTGGCTCTGGCATACTGCAACGCTGTCTTGCCATCCATATGCTGCAGGCCGGCAGGAATATCCACCGTCATATAGCCATAGTTGTTGTCAGGGTACTTCTCGTCGTGAATTGCCGACTTGACCTCGACCTGGATTCCCCCTATGGCATCAATCAGCTTTTCAAAGCCCTCAAAGTTGATGCGCACATAGTACTGAACGGGTATGCCCAGGGTGTATTGAACGGTCTTTTTGGCCAGAGCTGGACCACCCCCGGGGTACTTGTCGCGTTCGCCCAGGAAATGCGCGACATTGATGCGGTTCTCGGAATGGCCCGGAATGGGCACCCACAGGTCGCGCGGAATTGACAGCATCCCCGCCGTCTTGGTCCCCGGATCGACCGTCACCACGATCATGGTGTCAGTGCGGCTCGGTCCCTGCTCGGAAAGACGCTTGTCTGTGCCCAGCAGAAGGATATTCACCCGCTCCTTGTTGAGGTTGACTGCCTCTTCGTCAGCAGGCCCGCCATTCTGCTGCTGCCCCCCCTGGGCTGGCAGGCCAAAGTCGGCGCGCACGACGAACGCCTTCACTGTGCTATAGAAATAGTAGGCAGAATAGGTGCCACCAAGCACAAACAACGTCAACAGCACGCTGACGATGGTCAGCTTGCCGAACGAAGGTCGATTCTGACGAGATCTGGTCGAGCTGGCAGCCGCCGATCCCTGCCCTAGAGCCACCGCTCGAGGAGCTCGAGCGCCACCAACACCCATTTGCCCTCCGGATACTACTGTAACCGTTACTCTCTAGTCGTTTCAGAGGCGGCTAAAGTTCCGCTCTATCGATCAGAAGAGAATCCTCATGATTCATTCGCGACAGAGCCACCAGATGGCGCTTGCTGCCTGACAATGAGCGCCTGCATCAGGACGAACGCCGCTTTGATAGCTGGGCCACCCAAAGGATCGGCGGCAAGAATAGAGAACTCCCCTTCGCCAAAGTGCAGTCCGCCAAAAGTGAGGGCATTGACCCTTGCTATGCCTTTGCCGGGAGCAGGCGGTCGCGGCTGATCCCATATCCCGGTCGCATTCACGATATTCTGCCCGCAAGCCAACAGCTCGTCAATCAGTCGGTCGACCTCATCCTCGGGAATCTCCCAGACAACGCCTCCGCCTGCAAAGTTGTAATAGCGGGCAGTATGATCACCGTAGGCTGCGACGAGGTCGTGTCCTGCTCCCACAGGCACCTCCACCACTACACCCTGTATCTTAGCAGCCAGGTCGTCCGGTGGGGCAACCTTCATATCACGCAGGCAACGCCACGCCTGCAAGCACACTCTGGTCTCGAGACTCGGCAGAGCGATGATTCCCTGCAGAGCCTTTATTGCGGCCGGCTCATCGCCTGCCACCGCCGCCCGATGAGCCGCGGCGAACAGCCCCAGCGGCCCCGACTCTCCGTCCGCGGAGGCGCGAGCGGCAATTCCTTCCAGAGATTCATCGGCGAACAATAGTTCACGTAGCAACAAACCTGCCTTCTTTTTCTTCATCAGCTGTATGTTCCTTCTCTCGCCCAGTGAGATGTCGTTGAAAAGCCCACCCGATACGAAAACGCCGCATCCTGCATGGATGCGGCTCATTCATCAGAGCCACCCTCGAGACTTGAACTCGAAACCCATCACTTACGAAGCGATTGCTCTACCGATTGAGCTAGGGTGGCGATGTGGTCCAACCCGCAAAGCGAAGCTAGTATAGCGAAGAGTCGCCCATGTGGCAAATGCTGCTCGGCCGGCTCACGCTGCCGGGCCAGACAAATGAACCCCTGCCATCTGAGTGACATCCTCGCTGCGCAGGGGCCGCTACCAAACGTGCCATATGAGCCGTGCGCGACTCGAACGCGCGACGCCCTGCTTAAAAGGCAGGTGCTCTACCTAGCTGAGCTAACGGCTCATCGCCTCTGATAGGCGAACGCCAGTATAACCCGACACCCGGGCAGTGTCAAACCAAACGGGAACAATCCTTGACACGCTTCGTCATCCACTCTAGAATCCTGTCGGAGGCACAGAGAATGACAAAGCAACTGGTGGTACTTACCCTGGCCCTTCTCGTGATCGGACTGCTCTGCTCCTGTGACCGGCCTCGTGCGTCGCCACAGGCGGCAAGCGAACCTGTCCTCGTGCTAGAGCGCACCGGTGGCATCGCCGGCTTTGCTGATCATCTCGTGGTCGGTTTCGATGGCCAGTATTACCTGTCGCAGCGGCAGAAGGAATATCTCGGCTCTCTGAGCGCCGAGTCTACGGCCTGGCTGCGCGACCAGTATAACCGCCTCGCGCCCTTTACGCTGCGTCTGGAGGATAACCCGGGCGGGCCGGACAACATGGTTCGCCAGGTTGTCTGGACGGGGCTCGGGAAGCAGGTGGCTACGCAGGCCGAGCAGCAGGAGATCCTCAACTGGAGCATTGATCTTGTAGCCACTCTGCTGAAACCACAGTAGTTGACACTGGAGAACAAAGGGGCGGGCGGCACACTGATCGTGTGTCGCCCGCCCTTCTTTTGACCGAGACCGCGCTGCGTGCTTACGGTGCGAGGCGATCCTGATCGCGTGGGAACAGAGTGACTTCGCGCAGGTTCGTCTGCCCGGTGAGCTGCATCAGCAGGCGCTCCAGGCCCATGCCAAATCCGCCGTGCGGAGGCATACCGTACTTGAAGGCCTGCAGGTAGCCGCTGATCTGCTCCGCCTTGATGCCCCACTTGGCTGCGTTCTCCAGCAGCTGTTCGTAACGATGGATGCGCTGCCCGCCCGTGACCACCTCGCAGCCGCGGAACAGCAGGTCAAAGCTCTTGGTCAGGGTGGGCTCTTGCTCGTCGGGCAAGGCGTAGAAAGGCCGCTTGGCGGTCGGGTAGTGTGTCACGAACAGGAACTCTGAACCCAGTTCCTTCGCTGCGTATTCGCACAGCCAGGCTTCATGCTGCGGCGCCAAATCCGGCTCACCCCGGCAATCCTCTTTGTACCGCTCAAGGATGATCCGCTGTGCATCGGGCATACGGATGGACGGAATCGACTCGCCGATTGCGGGCACCTTCAGCTTGAGCAGAGCTACCTCTTTCGCACACCCCTCCGTCACCCGCGTGAACATGTGACGCAGCACGCCGGTCAGCATCTTCATGACGTCAGTGTGATCATCGACAAAGCCCATCTCCAGATCCATACTGACGTACTCATTCGTGTGCCGCGCCGTGTTGTGCTTTTCGGCCCGAAAGACGGGCCCGATTTCGAACACGCGCTCGAAAACACCCACCATGATCTGCTTGTAGAACTGGGGACTCTGTGCCAGGTAAGCAGGTCGCCCGAAATAGTCCAACACAAACACGTTCGCTCCGCTCTCGGTAGCTGAGCCAACGATCTTGGGCGTCTGGATCTCCACAAACCCTTGCTCATTCAGGTATTCGCGGTAGCCGGTCATCAGCTCGGCCGAAATGCGGAAGAGGGCCCGTTTCTGCAGGTTGCGCAACCCGATGGGTGCATAGTCCAGGAAGGTATCCAGACCTGGTTTGAATTCCTTCTTGTTAATCTCAAACGGCAACGGCTCCAGCACCGGTGACAGCACCTCGATGCGGCAGTCGTGCATCTCCGCCCCCACAGCGGCCCGTGGCTCTGCCGTGATCAGCCCCTCCACGTCAAGCACCGACTCGAATTGCAGCCCGCGCAGCTTGGCTATCTCATTGGCATTGTCCAGTACCGCCTGGAACGTTCCCGCTCCGTCGCGCAGAACGAGAAAGCCAAATTGCCCCATATCGCGCCAGCTATGCATCCAGCCGCAGAGATGGACTCTCTCCCCGATATGGGCGGGAGCATCAAGGGTACGGATTCTCACAGTAGAGCTCCTTTCACTCGTGCACGACCACCAGCGTGCCATTGGTAGGATCATAGACCTGGCTCGCTCCGGCCGGCAGCACCGGATCGGTCCAGTAGAACAGCCATTTGGAGTCAGGCACGGTCAGGTTCACACAGCCATGACTGCGCCGCGTGCCGAAATCATTATGCCAGTACGCCCCGTGCAGCCCGTACCCGAGATAGAAGTATTGTATGTAGGGTACGTCCGGCTGCACATAGCCAGGACCAACCATCGTCTGTGACAGAAGTTTATGGTAGACGCGATACCGCCCGAGGACCGTCGGCGTGCGCGTGGTCCCCGTGGACACCCGGGTGCGAAAGACCTCTACCTCGCCCTCCCAGGCAACGAGACTTTGAGTGGAGATGTCTACCTCGATCCACTTGGCGCCGCGGGCCGGCGTGGGTGTCTCAGTTGGCGTTGCCGTCTCGGTGGGCGTTGCTGTTTCCGTCGGCGTGGACGTCTCGGTAGGAGTAGAGGTCTGTGTCGGCGTCGAGGTGGCGGTGCTGGTTAGAGTCGAGGTAGGCGTAGGCGTAGCCGTGCTCGTCGGCGTAGCGGTGGGTGTCAGTGTCTGAGTGGCAGTAGCCGTTGCGGTTGCCGTAGCCGTTGGCGTCGGAGTCGGCGGAAAGACGAGGTCAGTCAGCTGCTCCCGGTAATTCAATGCTAGAACTGCGCCAGCGACGATCCCGGTGAGCAAGAGAAGAAAGGCCAGCACCCTGAAAATCCTAGAGGACCTGCTGCTGCCCGGCGTGGAACCCCTCGCCACCGCAGCTCGGTCCTGAGCCCAGGCCAGGCCAGCTTGAGCACGCTTGTTACGCGGGTTCAGCTTGAGCACTTGTCGCAGGTAGCGCAGAGACTGCTGTGGGTCCTCGGCAATCCCCGCCAACCAGAGCAATGCCTCTTCGTTGTGCGGGTCTAGCCGCAGCACCTCTTCCAGGTGGCGGCGAGCCTGCACCCAGTCGCCTTTCCTGGCAACGGACTGACCGAGTTCGAGCAGATTCTGGACCTGGCTGGTAGTCATTCTCTTCTTTGCTTTGCCGTCTGTCCCCGGGTCTACCGTTCTGCCATGCCTTGTGGCGAGAGCCCGGGCTATGGCACAATGGTGACGATTATACCACGCGCTGTTGGCTGGCACAACCCTTTTCGCCACGGCTGTTGGCTTGTGGCAGACTCTATGGTATCATTCCCCCAAGCCGACCGCACTTCTCCCAAGGAGGACTCGCTTATGAAAGCAGTCGTGATGGCTGGCGGTGAGGGTTCGCGCCTGCGCCCACTGACGATCCACCGACCCAAGCCCATGGTTCCCATGGTCAACAAGCCGGTGATCGTTCACATTCTGGATCTGTTGAAACGGCACGGGATCACCAGCGTAGTGCTCACGCTGCAGTACATGGCGGACGTAGTGCAGGATTACCTCGGCGACGGTTCCTCGATGGGCATGGAGATCAACTACTCTATCGAGGAGGTGCCCCTGGGTACGGCCGGGAGCGTGAAGAACGCCCAGAAGTACCTGGATGAGCCGTTCATCGTGATCAGCGGCGACGCCGTCACTGACTTTGACCTCAAGGCCATCACCGACTTTCATTCTTCCAGGGGCGCCAAGGCTACCCTCACGCTGTATCACGTACCCAACCCCCTGGAGTACGGTGTGGTGATCACTGGTCCTGACGGGCGCATCCTAGAGTTCCAGGAAAAGCCAAGCTGGGGCCAGGTGATCTCGGACACGGTGAACACGGGCATCTATGTGCTCGAGCCGGAGGTGCTTGACCTCTTCGAGGCGGGCAAGTCCTTTGATTTCAGCAAGGACCTCTTCCCAATCCTGCTCAACAACGGCGACCCCCTCTATGGCTATGTGTCCGGCGGCTACTGGTGCGACGTGGGCAACATACAGGAGTACATCCGCGCCAGCAGTGATGTACTCGAGAGCCGCGTCCATCTTGAGCCAATTGGCAAAGAGAGCGTTGGTGGTGTTTGGACTGGCGAGGGAGTAGAGATCGCTCCCGATGCCCAGCTCTATGGCCCCATCTATCTCGGCGACGGGGTCAAAATCAAAGGCGGGGTCGTCGTTCGCGGGCCGACGGTGATCCGCCCCTACACCATCGTCGACAACCGGGCTCAGGTCGATCGAAGCATCATCTGGCGCAACTCGTACATCGGCGAAGGTGCCGAGCTGCGAGGAGCCATTGTCGGCCGGCAATGCAACATCAAGAGCAATGCCGTGATCTTTGAGGGTGCGGTCGTTGGTGATACCAGCACCATCGGCGAGAGAGCGGTCATCCATCCCAACGTCAAGATCTGGCCAGACAAGCTGGTTGAGGCGGGAGCAACGGTCAAGTCCAGCATCATCTGGGGTTCCCAGGGCCGCCGCGTCCTGTTTGGCCGTTATGGCATCACCGGACAGGTGAACGTTGACCTCACGCCCGAGTTCGCGACCAAGCTCGGCGCGGCATTCGGTGCTTCCTTGCCCAAGGGAAGTATCGTTACCATCAATCGTGACCCGCATCGCAGCCCCCGCATGCTCAAACGTGCCCTGATCAGCGGCCTGCCCAGTGCCGGCGTCCACGTCCGCGACCTGCGCAGCGTGCCGATCCCGGTGGCGCGCTATATCACACGCAAGATCGGCGCCAGTGGCGGTTTGCATGTGCGCTTGTCCCCCCACGACGCTCGCACCGTCGACATCAAGTTCATGGACCGCCGCGGCCTCAACCTCAGCAAAGATGCCGAGCGGAATATCGAGCGGGTCTTTTTCCGCGAGGATTTCCGCCGCGTCTATCTCGACGAGATTGGCACCATCGACTACCAGCCGGACGTGATCGAAACCTACACGGCCGACTTTTTGGCCAAACTGAATACTCAGGCTATCCAGGCAGCGCGCTTCTCTATCGTGGTGGACTATGCCAATGCTCCTTCGTCGCTGGTGCTCCCATGCATCCTGCGCGACCTCGGTGTGCGGGTCGTAGAGTTGAACGCAGGCCTCGATGAATCCAGGATGTCGATCCCGCCGCAAGAGTTCCAGCAGTCGCTGGACCAACTGGCGACCATTTGCTCGGCGCTGCGCACCAACCTCGGAGCGCGGCTTGACGTCGGCGGCGAAAAGCTCTTTCTGGTCGATGACCGCGGCAAAATCGTGCCAAGCGGATTGGCCACGATGGCCCTCGCGACTCTGGCGCTGCGTGCTTCTGGCGGTGGCATCGCCGCCGTTCCGGTCACTGTCTCCAGGACGATGGAGGGCGTCGCCAGCCAGTATGGCGGCACGGTCATTCGCACCAAGACCGATATGCACGATGTTATGGAAGCAGCGACCCGCGAGGGTGTGGTGATTGCGGCAGACGGAATGGACAACTATGCCTTTCCGCAGTTTCAGCCTGCCGCTGATGGCATGATGGCCCTGGCCAAACTGCTCGAATGCCTGGCCACGCAGAAAACCAGCCTGTCGCAGATCACGGATGCCCTGCCTCCACAGCATATGGCGGTGCGAGTAGTACCCTGTCCCTGGGAGGCCAAGGGTATGGTTATGAGGCTGCTTCACGAGCGCTACAAGGGCGACCTAGATGCACAGATAGACGGGGTCAAGGTCATCCTTGGCAATGACTGGGTGCTGGTACTTCCGGACCCTGATCAGCCGCTGTTCAGGGTCTATGCCGAATCGGATACCCAGCTCGCTGCCGATGACCTGGCCGGCAAGTACGCCCGCATCGTAGAGAGCCTGCAGAAGTAGGGCCAGGGTCCACCATGCATCCGGTGTTTCTGCGCTGGGGTTCTCACGCTGTCTACTGGTACTCGGCACTGATCTGGCTGGGTCTGGTTTCGGCCCTGGTCTATGCCCTCTGGCAGGCACCGCGAGCCGGCTTGGACCGTTCGCGCCTCCTCGATGCGGCCCTGTGCCTGCTGGCCGGCGGTTTGCTTGGTGCCCGTGCCGCCTACGTCATTCCCAACTGGGCTGACTACGGCGGCCGGCCAGAGGCCCTGCTCGGGTTCTGGGGCGGCGGCTATTCGTTTCAGGGCGGCCTTTTCGGAGGCGCGCTGGGTCTGTGGCTGTATAGCCTGGTTGCTCACCAGTCGTTTCTGCGCCTGGCTGATGTGGCCGCGCCCGCCGTGGCACTGGGCCAGAGCATCGGTTGGGCGGGAGCATGGGTACACGGAGCCAATTACGGCCTCGTGGTCCGCTCAGCTTTCAGTATGTGGCTTCCTGATCTTTACGGTGTGTACGGGCCCCGCCTTCCGGTGCAGATGCTCGCCTGCCTCCTCGGCGCACTGCTTTTTCTGCAACTGCACAGACTGCGCCGCCGCCATCTGCCGGGTGGGCTTGTAGCCTTGCTCTACCTGCTTGGCAATGGCACCCTCCATTTTGTGCTCGACTTTATGCGCGCCGACGAGACCTTCTACATGGGTCCTCTGCGCTGGACTCAGGTAGCCGAACTGGCTGAGGTTGTGCTTGGCCTGGCCATCCTGCTGTACCTGCACGCGACTCGTAACGCCACAGCAACGGAGAAGTCGAGGTGAACGAGCTCAGAATCGGCCTGGCGCAGATTGACTCTGTTCTGGGCGAACCGACCAAGAACCTCGAATTGCATCGCCAGGCCATCGAGCAGGCCAGGCAGCAGCAAGTTCAACTGCTGTGTTTCCCCGAGTTGTCGCTCACCGGCTATATGCTCAAGGATCTGGTGCCGAGCGTCGCCATGCCGGCTGATCCCGCTCACCCTGTTCTAGCGCCGCTTGTTGCGGCCAGCACGGATTTGGACCTGGTGTTTGGCTTTGTCGAAGAGGATGAGCGCCATCGCTACTACATCGCCTCAGCCTATTGCTCGGGTGGGCATATCCTCCATGTGCACCGCAAAGTCTACCTCACCTCCTACGGCCTGTTCGAAGAGGGGCGGTTTTTCGCCGCCGGCGACCGTTTCCGCGCCTTCGATACCCGCTATGGACGCGTCGGCTTGCTCATCTGTGAGGATTTCTGGCATATGAGCGCTCCCTATGCTCTCTGGATGGATGGCGCGGACCTTCTGCTGCTGATGTCGGCCAGCCCCGGCCGAGGCCTGGGGCCAGAACCTTCCCTCGAGACCTCGCGTTCGGTGGAGGTCGTCAACCAGGCCTACGCTGCGCTCATGACCGCTTTTGTCCTGCACTGCAATCGGGCAGGGTTTGAGGACGGCGTGAACTTTTGGGGCGGCTCAACCGTATTTGGTCCGGATGGCCGACTCGTTGCCCGGGCACCCTACTTCGAGTCTGCTCTGCTGACAGCTACCCTTGACCTCAATGCGCTGCGCCGAGTGCGTCAGCAGCTACCGCTCCTGCGTGATGAACGACCAGAGTTGCTGTGTCGTGAGATCGAGCGCAACAGAATGCTCAGCGAGGAATGACCTTTTGACTCGCTCCGACGAGCCAGCGTCTCCCGTTGGAGGGCCTATGCCAGTGGCTGCTCAACTAGAGTTGAATACCGATGTGACCCGGCAGGTCCTGGTCAAGTTCCTGAAAGAAGAGCTGGGCCGTTGTGGCTATACCAGGGCAGTGCTCAACCTGTCTGGCGGTCTCGACTCGGCTTTGTCTTGCTTCCTGATTGCCGAAGCGCTCGGTGGTGACAATGTGCTTACCCTGATCCTACCCTATCGCACCAGCGCCCCGGACAGCACCGAACACGCTGTCGAGGTAGCCAGACTAACCGGGGTGAATCACCGGATCATTGACATCACTCCAATGGTCGATCCTTACCTCAGCCTGTACCCGGAGATGGACGGCGTCCGCAAAGGCAACGTGATGGCCCGTATGAGGATGATCGTCCTCTACGACCATACGGTGTCATGGAAAGGCCTGGCCATCGGCACAAGCAACAAGACCGAACTACTGCTGGGCTACGGCACCATCTTTGGGGACATGGCATCGGCTGTCAATCCATTAGGCGACCTGTACAAGACCCAGGTGCGTCAGCTGGCGCGAGCAGTGGGAGTGCCCGAGTACATCCTGCAAAAGGCCCCCTCAGCCGACCTCTGGGCCGGCCAGACGGATGAGGGCGAGCTCGGTTTCACCTATGCCCGGGTAGATCAGTTGCTCTATCTGCTTGTGGATGAACGCTACAGCCGCGATGAGGTCATCGAGGCCGGCTTTGACGCCCAGTTCGTGGATACCGTGCTGCGCCGCATCCGCACCTCGCAGTTCAAGCGCATGCCACCGATCATCGCCAAGCTTAGCCGACGCGACGTTTGGCACGATTTTCTCTATCCCCGCGACTGGGGCACCTAGACGGATGGCGGCCAGGTCCCCCAACAGCAGTACTCCTGCTACCCAACACAACCTTCAGGTTCTCATGGGCCGCGCGATGCTCTATGGGCTGCGCGAGAACATGGTCCGCACGATCTGGCAGCCGTTTGTGCTAAGCCTGGGTGCGTCGATGCCACTGCTTGGCTTCCTGGAGAGCCTGGGAGGATTCTGGGGGATCGTACCTACGGCGATGCAGCCCTTGGGGGGTTGGATCTCTGACCGGCGAGGGCGCAAACCCCTCATTCTGCTGGGCACTGCACTCAGCACGGTCGGCCTGCTGGTGATGGTCATTGCCGGATGGACCAAGCAGTGGTTGTGGTTGCTGCCGGGCATTATTCTCCTGGGTTCTTTGGCCATTGCCATCCCGGCACTCGACAGTTCTGTCGCCGAGTCTACCCCTCCCAACGGCCGAGGCAGGGCCTTTGGCTTGACCAACACCTTCTATGCGCTCGCCGGCGTTCTGGCGCCGGCACTGGGAGGTTTTCTGGCCCAGCGCTACGGCTTCTTGAGCGTGCTTCTTACTGCAGTTGCCCTGGAGACCCTCACCCTCTCCGCCGTGGCCATTGTGATGCACGATACGATGAGGCCCCAGGACCGCAAGGCACTGATTGGCCAGGAGTTTGTGGCTATGGTCAAGACCCTGCTCACTCCCCCGGCCAGACTCCGGCATTTCTACATCGCCATCACCTTCGACGCCATTGCCTACGGCGCTGGCTATGCGCTTCTCTATGGCTTGCTCAGCCGCACCTTTGGGTTCACTCCCTTTCAGCTTGGGCTGATGGCCAGCGTCAGCTCCCTTACCTGGGCGGCTACACAGCTTTCATTCGGCAAAATGGTGGACAGGCACGGCACCGTACCGTTCATGCTTTTCTCCGAGATGCTGGCCGTGATGATCATGGTAGCCTGGCTCTTTGTTCACACCTTCCCCTCGTTTCTCGCCCTGCACGCACTCTGGGGCATCAATCTCGCTGCGTGGATGCCCTCCTTCCTGGCCTGGATGACGAACAGCTTTTCCGACGCCGAACGTGCCCAAGAGATGGGACGTATCGCTGCCTTTCGTGGGCTGATTGCCTTTCCCGCTCCCTACCTGGGTGGTGTGTTGTACGACTGGTTCGGCTTCCGCGGTCCGATCCTGTTCAACATTGTCATGGCTCTGGTGGTCATCGTCCTGTTCTGGAAATGGGTGCGAGAGCCGGAAGTGCCAGTCGCCTGAGCGCAGAGTTGACAGCCCCGTCCTCCGATGATATTCTTAGCGTTGCTAAGCATCGAGCCATTCCACGCTCATCAACAGGGGGAGCACAGGCGTTGTGACTGACGAGTTCACTGCGGATGCCGTGACCACGATAGAACAACTGGTATTTCAGGTGGGTTGGCTGGAGCAGCGCCGCTTTGCGCAGGATGTAGCGGGCTTTGGACTCACTCCGGCACAGTTCTTTGTTCTCCGCGCCATTCTCGGGCACGACTCACTCCCTACGATGGGCACTCTGGCCTACGATACTCTGCAGCACTGTGCTACGATCAGCGGCATCGTTGACCGTCTGGAAAAGATGGGCCTGGTCGTTCGCGTGAGGGACCAGCAGGACCGGCGACAGATGCTGGTTAAGCTCACCCCTGCAGGTCGTGATGTGCTGGCACGGGTCCGTCAGAGCCGCGAGAAGCGCCTCATCGACACCTTTGCCTTGCTCTCCCCGGAGCAGGCCTCCACGCTGCTGACCCTTCTCCGAACCTACCTGGAGGCTTTTCGTCAACAATACGATGATGCGACCGGCGGGGAGCCCATTCCCCGGGCAGGCGAGCCGTGCTAATGCCTCCTGGCAGCAGCGCGACCCCTCAGGAGCAAGCACAGGCCGTATTCCACCGCCTGCAACACCTGTACGGTGACCCGCCATCTTTCCCCCGGCTTGATCCCATCTCGGAGCTGGTATGCACCATCATCAGTCAGAATACCAACGACCGACTCAGGGACCAGGCCTACAAAACCCTGCGCCAGCGCTTTCCTACCTGGGAACAGGTGCGGGACGCACCAGAGGACCAGGTCGTAGGGGCAATTCAAGTGGCGGGGCTGGGGCAGACCAAGGGTCCCCACATCCAGAGTGCCCTGCGGCGCATCACCACTGAACGAGGCAGGCTCGAGCTCGAGTTCCTTCGTGGGATGCCGGTCGAGGAGGCCAAGGGATGGCTCACTGCTATGAAAGGAGTGGGACCCAAGACAGCGGCCATCGTGCTCTTGTTCTCGTTGGATAGGCCTGCTTTTCCAGTCGACACGCATATCCATCGCGTGAGCAGACGGCTGGGATTGGTGCCGCAATCAACTTCGAGGGAGAAGGCACACCAACTGCTGGAGCAGCTGATGCCGCCGGAGACGTACTACCCTTTGCATCTCAATCTGATTCGCCACGGCCGTGAGGTGTGCGTTGCGCGCAAGCCACGCTGCGACCAGTGCCCCCTGCGCGACCTTTGCCAGTACTATTCCTCGATCACAGTTCCTCAGGAGTAAAGGCCACCACATCGTCGATGCTGTCGGTGTCATGCATCAGCATCACCAGGCGGTCTACGCCCAGAGCGATCCCGGCGCACGGCGGCATGTCCTGCAGCTCCTCCAGGAACTTGACGGCCAGGGGATAGGGCGGTTTGCCGCTTGAGCGGCGGTAGGCCTCCTCTGCCTCAAAGCGCCGGCTCTGCTCTGCCGGGTCGACCAGCTCAGAGAAGCCATTGGCCAGTTCCAGCCCCGCGATGTAGAGCTCAAAGCGTTCGGCCACCGATGGGTTATCGGCCCTCAGCCGCGCCAGCGACCCGCGTGACGCGGGGTAGTCGTAGAGGAATGTCGGCACTGGATGGCCCAGCAGGGGCTCAATGTCGCGCACCATACGCTCATCAAAGGTCCCTTCGCCGAGTGCATCCTCGGCCGAGACACCAGAATAGTGCTGGTAGGCCTCTTCGACGGTCAGCCGGTGCCATTGAGCGGCCAGCCGTATCGCCTGTCCCTGATAAGTCAGGGTGCGTCGTTTCATTACGCGGCGAACAACGCCTGTCACCAGTGCTTCCGTCTCGTCCATCAGGCTGGTGTAGTCTGCCCCGGCCCTGTACCATTCGAGCATGGTGAATTCAGAGATGTGACGGCGGCCTCGTTCTCCCGCCCGCCAGCAATGGCAAATCTGAAAGACCCGAGGATAGCCCGCAGCGACCAGCCGCTTCATGCACAGTTCGGGCGAGGCGTGAAGGAACCAGCCATCGGCCGGAATTGCATCGATGTGCGATTCCGGCGCGGGGGCGGGGATACGGAACGGCGTCTCAACTTCCAGATACTGGCGTGTCCGGAAGAAATCTCGGAGCGCGTTGATGGTGGCGGCCCGGGTTTCCAGCGCTCTCTTCCGGCTGGCCAGCCGCCAGTTGGTCACCAAGCGCTACCCCTTCACGCGGGTTACGTAGGAGCCTGTACGGGTGTCTATCTGGACCAGCTCACCCTCATTGACGAACGGGGGCACTTTCATCTGCAGCCCGGTTTCCAGCGTCACTGTCTTGAGATCCGAGCTGGAGGTGTCTCCCTTGGCCCAGGGAGCGCTTTTGACCACGCGGAGGTTGACAAAGTTGGGCACATTCACGCCGATGGGACGGTCCTGGAAAAAGAGCACTTCGACCGAAACGTTGTCGATCAGGTAATTGGCCGCATCGCCCAGTGCATCTTCGGCGATGCCCATCTGCTCAAACGATTTGGTGTCCATAAAGTGGTAGGTGCCACTCTCGTGGTACAGGTACTGCATGGTGCGTTGCTCGAGAATGGCCTGCTCCAGCGACTCGCCAGAACGGTAGGTTCGGTCGATGATGCTGCCGTTCAGCATGTTCCGCAGGCGGGTGCGGTAAATGCCCTGCCCTTTGCCCGGTTTGGTGAACTCGAACGAGATGACGGTATAAGGTTCATTGTCGATAGCAATGGTCAGCCCTTTGCGCAGATCAGATACAGTGTACATCTCTAGAAACCCTCTTCTTTAGAATGAGCAGTACAATTGCAGTCTGATTATGATAGCATGCCCCCGCAGTTTAGGCAAGCCTTCACTATCGTTCACGAGGAGTTTATATGGTTCAATACGCCATTGAAACCGAGAATATGGTGCGCATCTTTGGACAAGTGCGCGCTGTCGACGGCATCTCGATGCGCGTTCCGGCAGGGGCGATCTTTGGCTTTCTTGGGCCCAACGGTGCCGGCAAGACCACCACACTGAGGCTTTTGCTCGGTCTACTGGAACTCAACGGCGGTTCGGCTCGAGTGCTCGGATACGACGTGGCAACTCAGGCGGCATCGATCCGTGAGCACACTGGCGTGCTGCTGGAAAATGACGGACTCTACGGCCGGCTGACGGTGTATGACAATCTCGACTTTATGGGGCAGGTCTACCACCTGCCGCCCCGGCAGCGGCAAGAACGAATCCGCCAGTTGCTCGAGCACCTGGGCCTGTGGGAGCGGCGCGACGCTGACGTAACCAAACTCTCCAAGGGGATGAAGCAGAAGGTGGCCGTGGCCAGGGCTCTGCTGCACCGCCCGAGCCTGGTATTCCTCGATGAGCCATCGGCTGGATTGGACCCGGTAGCGGCCGTGGCGCTACGTCAGGACATTCAGAACCTCGCCCGCCAGGAAGGGACCACGGTCTTTTTGACCACTCACAACCTCGCCGAGGCCGAGAGGATCTGTGACCTGGTGGGAGTCATCCGCAAAGGCCAGTTGCTGGCTCTGGCTGCTCCTTCCCAGCTGCGCGACAGCACCTCCGGAACCACCGTCCACTTCTCTGGTCAGGGGTTTTCGCAGCCCGTCCTCGACAGGCTGTGCGCTCTGCCCTTTGTGCGGTCGGCTACGGTCGCAGGTGACCAACTGCAGGTCGAACTCGGCTCTGGCGGAGCAGTGCCCGAGCTGGTCGCCCTTCTGGTACAGGAGGGAGTGCAGATTGATGAAGTGCATAAAGGCAGTGGCAGTCTTGAAGAAGCTTTTGTCACCCTGATGCAGGAGAACCAGGAGCGCGGCGGGGAGGGCCTCTCATGAACGACATACTCATCGTCATGGTCAAGGAACTCAAAGAGTTCTGGAGAGCGAGAGGGGGCATGCGCTCCAGGCTGGTCTCTTTCCTGCCCATCTTTTTCGTCTTTGGAGTATTCTGGCCTCTTCAGGGGCGCGAGGCCTGGACCAGCGTACCGTTCCTGCCAGGCATGCTGTTCATGCTCCTGCCCCTCACCCTGGCCGGCAGCACGGCGGCAGATAGTTTTGCCGGTGAACGTGAGCGTCATACACTAGAGACGTTGCTGTCGACTCGCCTCTCGGACCGTGATATCTATGCCGGCAAAGTACTGGCCACTACGCTCTACTGCACCGGCCTGGTCTGGGCTTGCGCCTTGATTGCCCTCATCACACTCAATCTCACGCGCGGTAACGAACCCATCTTCTGGTATGCAGGCATCTCCTGGCTGCTGATCATTGTCGGAACTCTGCTTCTGGCCGTGCTCATGACGGCCATTGGTGTGCTCGTCTCTCTGCGCGCCGCCACTGTCCGAGCGGCGGCCCAGACCTTTAGCCTGATTACTCTGGTCGTCTTTGTCGGGGTGCCTCTGCTGGTCCAGTTTCTGCCCGCTTCGGTGCAACTGGCCCTGGCGCAGGCTCTCACCACCTCCGATATGACCCTTGTGGCCATTCTGGCTGGCGTCGTCATTGCCATTGCTGACCTAGTCTTGCTGGCACTGGGCACTGCCCGATTTCAACGTACTCGACTGATCCTCGAAGAGTAGCCAACAGACAAAAGCCCCCGCCTCGTCAGTGAGGCGGGGGCTTCTTCGATGGTTATTGCGCTCTCAGCATTGGCAGCTGAGCAAAGTCATCCGGGGTCAACTTGTCCATATCCTTCTCCTGCGAGGCAGGATAGGTGCTCAGCCACTGCTCCTGCGTTTTCGCGGCACCTGCGGGCAGGTACACGTCAATGATGCGCGTGTGATTTGTGTCTGCCGGAGCGCCGCCAAAGCGCCACTGGGCATTCTGCGCTTCAACCTCGCGCACGCGCCACACACCTGCCGCCGGATAGCCCTCCTGCCCCAGCACTACCGCCAGATAGCCCCATTCCCGCGGCTCCCAACTCGAGAAAGCGCTCCTGGGTACACGTACCGTCACCTTCTTGCCTGACGGGTCAACCACGATCTTGAGCGACACATCCACCTTTTGTGGCGCTCCTTTGCTGTCCACCCGGTAGAGACCAGGAGTCCACCCCTCAACCCAGACAACATAGTCCCAGGCATCCTCTGCCGCCACCGCAGCATTGCGACCGGGCAGTAGCATTCTCGAGCCAGAGCCGGGCTTGCCGTCCACGTCGATGTAGGCATCAAAGGTCTGCACCGAGAGGTTCACTGCGGAACCCCACGGATTGGCCACTGGACCGAACACCGAGAAGGTCAGAACCAGATTGTTGTCGTCGTAGCCGGCTACGAACTGCCTCGCGTCGAAGCACTGAGCCGGAAAGACGCCGTCCGTGGGGTAGGTGTAGCTGCCAGGACCGTGGTCGTCCTTCTCCGCATCGTCCAGCGTGAGCACCGCTGTCACTGCGCTGATGTCGGGCACCACCAACTGCGCCGGCCCGCCCAGAGGTGCACTGTCGATGTCTACTCCTCCGCGACTTACCACCAGTATCAAGTTCACGCGGTCTCCCGCCTCCAGATCCGGCAGGTTCTTGAAGGGTATGACCAGTTCCACCGTGTTGCCCTTGACCGCCACTTCGTTCAGGCTGGTGGGCTTGTCCCACTCACTGTAGCCCTTGGCGGCGGAGTAGGCAGCGCTCACCTGGCCCGCCTTGATCTGCACCGCGGCTTCACCGGCCGCACCAAAACCGAGGATCGTCTTGGGCGTAGCCATAGCCCCGAAGCGAGAGAAGGTGTTGATGAGCTTGCTGTGCGGGTTGGACAGGTAGGCCGCGATAGTGAGCTCTGGAGCGAGGGTCAGCCAGTCACTCCGCCCCTCGACCCGCAGATAGATGTTCTTCTTGTCATAGCCATAGTAGAGGCCGGAGATGACATCCTCCGCGCGCGCCATGGCACCGCCCGACTTGAAGTAGTACCCGGCCTGGGCCCACTCGTCGTGGCCTGCCTGGCCATCGACCACCGGGGTGAAGAGACCGGCTACCTCCTGCGTCGGAGCGGCAGCCTGAGGCGGCATGATTGGCACATACAGCCAGTCCGGCACATCTTCGCCCATGGTGCGGTAGATGTCGACCAGGGTCTGGCGGTACATCGTGTCAAAGGCTCTCTCATCAGCGACGCTCTGGTCCGAGCCATACCACCAGAACCAGTCAGATCCTTCAGCAAAGTACATCAGCTCCATCGCGGCGTCGTAGGTCTTGGCAGCAACCGTATTGCGCCGGTTGATGAGCATGGTTCTCGTCTTGAGCAGATAGTTCCAGGCCGTGTTCTCCTCATCTTCGCCAATCCAGGTCGAGTAATCTGGCGTGAACCAGCAGCCTGGCCACAGCTTGGTGATCTTGCGCTGATCAGGGAACTTGGCCAGATACTCGGAAGGAGTGATGGTCACGATATCCCTGGCATCGGTCAGGCGCTGATAAAGCGCGTTCAGGAAGGCCTTACCGTCATTATCGTAGTACTCCCAGGCATTTTCACCATCCAGAAGCACCGTTACCAGATGAGGCCCGGTGGCGTTTTCGGCCTTGAGCTCGGCTTTGATGTCGCGCAGCCGCTTCATCAAGTCGTCGGCGGCGACATCACCGGGCGTGCCGCTGTAGGTGAAGCCAACCTTGTCCGAGATGAGCAGGTCGCGGAACACCATCCCCACCGGACGCCCGGTACCCTGCTGCACATAGTACGGCCGATAGAGCTGATCGGCTTGCTGGACCACGTCCTTGCTGTTCCGCGTGAACCCTTCCAGGCCAAGCGATTTGGCCAGCACTTGTTCCCCGGAGGCCATCCAGATGACACCGGCATCGGACACCATCTTGACGATTTCCTGAGCGACCGCGCCTTCACCCGGCCACATACCACGCGGCTCGCGCCCAAACAGGGCCTTGTACTTCTCGACGCCCTTTTGCACCTGAGCAATGGCGTCATTGGGGAAGGAGAATCGCTCCGGCAGCTTGGCATCGGGCATACCTATCTTGGCCAGGTCCGTATCGTAGAGCAAAGGCAGGATGGGATGGGTATAGGGGGTAAAGGTCACTTCGATCTGCCCGGCATCTTGCAGCTCCTTGTGGATGGGCAGCACCATCTTGATCACTTCGAGCGCCTTGTCGAAAACGATGCCCTTGTCGGCTTCGCTAAAGTCGCGCCCCTTAGTCACCAGTGATTTGAGCGGTTCTTCGGCCAGGAAATCCGGATCAAACCAGGCCAGATTGAACCATACCTGCAGGTCGCGATAGTCGGCTTCGGTATAGGACAGGAGAGCCTTCTGCACCGTTGCGTCGCTATCGTCGCTGCCGCGTTTGGCCAGCAGCTCGGCATAGCGGGGGTAGATCTTGATGATGTGATCCCAGTTGGCATCAAAGAAGCGCTTCAGCAAGTAGACCTTGTCTTCCTCGGTCAGCTCTGCGGCCGGCTTCTCGGCCAGGATCCAGTACTGGTCCCGCGCACCGGCAATCAGGTCCTCGAGCTGAAAGATCAGGCTCGGCGTAAGGTTGAAAGTAGCCTTTACCCCGGGGTACTTTTTCAGCATGGCGGCCATGTCGTAATAGTCTTTCTGCGCATGGGCACGCACCCAGGGCTTGCTGTAGACTCCTGTCGCCGGGTCCTTGTAGTATCTGGGCTGGTGCTGATGCCAGATGATGGACAGGTACAACGGCTCTTCCGGCACGGAGGTAGGCGTTGGGGGTGGAGTAGCCGTTGGCGGGACAGGCGTGGGCTTTGGGGCACAGCCAAACAACACTACCAGAACGAGCAACCAGGCAATGATCCGCGTCACGCGTGACATCGCTCCTCCTTGAGACCGCACGGTGCGCCGTCTTGGGACACTCACCGTGCTGCCCAGCTTTTCGAAATCAAACTGCGCTATTATACTCCGCATCGGAGGCGCAACGTAAGCGCCTCGTTCGTGTTTTGATTGATATTAGCTCGCAGCCCAGGAGGCCTCGACGGAATGCAGTTCATACAGTTTGCTGTAATGGCTGTTATTGCCTATGTGATCGGCTCTTTTCCAACCGGGTATCTCGCTGCCCGCTTCTTCAAAGGGGTTGACCCGCGACAGCATGGCAGTGGGCGCACTGGCGGCACCAACATCCTGCGCACGGCGGGCAAGGGCGCGGCCCTGATCACTGTTATCGGAGATCTGCTCAAGGGGCTGCTGGCTGTTCTCGTGGCCCGCTTCTGGATCGGCACGCAGGTTGCAGAGGTAGTGGCCGGGCTAGCCGCCGTTCTGGGCCATAACCGCTCGATCTTTCTCGGTTTCAAGGGCGGGGCCGGCTCGATGACCAACGTTGGTGCGCTGCTGGCTATGGCACCGTACGTGGTACCCTTTGTGGCAGTGGCTGCCTACGTCGCCGGTCGAGTTTCGCGTATTGCCTCGCTCGTGTCGGTCGCCGCAGCAGCGACCTCCATCATCGTTCTGGGAATCGGCTACCTCCTGCACTTTACTCCTGTGGCGTATCTGCTCTATGGTGTGCTGGCGGGCCTGCTGATCCTGTTTGAGCTGCGGCCCAATCTGCACCGCCTGAGCAATGGCACTGAACGACGCGTGGACAACTACTAGCCAACAAATCAAACGGCCCCGCTGAAGGTATCAGCGGGGCCGTTTCTGTGTTCGTGAGGACTAGCTCAGGATCTTGCCCAGGAACTGCCTAGTTCGCTCCTCTTTGCAGGTGGCCAGCGAGAGCCCATCCGGTGACGTTTCTTCAACGATGTGTCCCTCGCACATAAAGACGATCCGCCTGGCCGCCGCTTTGACAAAGCCCATCTCGTGCGAGACCACCACCATGGTCATCCCTTCTCTGGCCAGGTCGAGCATGACGTCGAGGACCTCTTTGATCATCTCCGGATCCAGCGCCGAGGTTGGTTCATCAAAAAGCATAATCTTCGGCTGCATGGCCAGAGCGCGAGCGATGGCCACACGTTGTTGCTGACCACCAGACAACTGCGCCGGATAGGCATCCGCCTTGTCGGGAATTCCGACCTTGATCAACAATTCGCGCGCGATGCTAGTTGCTTCTTCCTGCGACCGCTTGCGCACGACCGTCTGCGCCAGGGTGATATTCTGCAGGGCAGTGAGGTGCGGGAACAGGTTGAACAACTGAAACACCATGCCAACCTCTTCCCTGACCTTGTCGATGTTCTTGGCTTCCGTTAGCGGGATGCCATCGACCACGATCCGCCCGCTGTCCACGCTCTCCAAGTGGTTGATGCAGCGCAAGAACGTCGATTTGCCTGACCCGCTGGGGCCGATGATCACCACCACTTCGCCCCGTTCCACGTTCAGGCTGACGTCATCGAGGGCCACCACCCGGCCAAATCTCTTGCTGACATGCGCAATCTCAATAATGTTCTCAGCCATTCCCATCACCGGCTCCAAACCCAGCCACGCCGCTTCCTTTTCAGGAACACGGGGCTAGCGATAGTAACTGGTCCGCTCCTCAACGTAGGCGACGACCCGCGAGAGGAACAGCGTCATCAGCAGATAGACCAGGGCCACCATAAGCCACGTCTCGAGCGGCATAAACGTGCTGGCCATAAACTCTCTACCGCGGCGCGTTAGGTCCGCCACGGCCACCACCGATACCAGCGACGAATCTTTCAAGAGGGAGATGAACTCGTTACCCACTGGCGGCAGGATCGTTCGAATGGCCTGAGGCAGTATTACGTAGCGCATCGCCTTGATGTAGCCCATTCCCAGAGAACGCGCCGCTTCCATCTGACCCTTGGGAATGGATTCAATACCTGCGCGAAATATCTCGGACATGAACGCACCGTAGCAGATAGTAAGGCCAACTACCGCTGCCCCATACGGGTTGATCTTGACCGCAACCAGGCGAGCAGACAGCGTGGGCCAGGAGTTGGCCAACTTGAAACCCAGCTCGCGGATCACGATGGGCGACGCGTAATAAATGAACATCAATTGCACCAGCAGCGGAATGCCACGGATGATCTCGACATAGACGGAAGCAATGCCCTTGATGAGTGGCACCTTGGAGATGCGACCCAGGCCGCCGATCAACCCGACCAGCATGATGAACACAAAGGAGACCGTCGTAACTCCCACGGTCACGCGCAGGCCATCACGCAAGAACACCAGAATGCGCAGGTAGGGGTCCGGTCTGCTCCGAGCCAGGTACACCGTAAAGAGCGCCACTCCCAGAAACAGGAGCCACCATTGGTCAAGCCGCTCCCAGAGTGCCCGCCGTTCCGGTCCTGGCCCGCCTTTTGTCGACCGTGGAAGGCCTTTCTTTACCGCCATGATTCAAACGCACCTTTCAACGTACAGGCAGCGGAATTAACCTGCGTCATCGTCACATCCTCAGGCGAGGGTCAAGCGCGTCGCGAAGCCCGTCACCCAGCAGGTTGAACCCCAGTACGTTCAGCATAATCGCCAGCCCCGGAAACAGCACAATGTGTGGAGCAGTGAAAACAGAACCGCGGCCTTCGCCAAGCATCGAGCCCCACTCCGGCGTGGGAGGACGCGCGCCCAGCCCGAGAAAGCTCAGCCCGGCCGCATCCAGTATAGCAGTAGCAATGCCCAGTGTGCCGGCGACCAGCACTGGGGTGATCGCATTGGGCAAAATCTCGCGCCACAGGATCCTGGCGGTTGGCACTCCAACTGCTCGCGCCGCCAGCACAAACTCCTGCTCTTTCACCGATAGCACGCTGGCGCGCATGATGCGAGCATAGGTCGGAATGGAGACAAAGGCAATGGCATAGAGCATGTTCATCAGACCTGGCCCCAGAATGGACACTACCGCGATGGCCAGCAACAGCCCGGGAAAGGCCAGCAAGATGTCCATCAGGCGCATGATCACGTTATCGACCCAGCCGCCGACAAAGCCAGCGACGGCACCAAGGATCGCGCCTACGACGATGGCCATCGACACCGACAACAGCCCGATCTGGAGCGACACCCGGGCTCCGTAGATAATGCGGCTAAAGATGTCTCGGCCGACTTCGTCGAGCCCCATCCAGTGCTGGCGGGATGGCGGCTGCCGTCTCAGGAGAATCTTCTGCGCTGTGGGGTCATAGGGTGCCAGAAGAGGCGCAAGGACTGCGGCAAGTACAAAAAGACCAATGATGCCCATGCCGACGATGGCCAGCTTGTCGCGAGTGAGGCGCCGCCACGCATCCCGGAGCAGACTGCTTGGGGCTTGACTCTGCCGAAACGGAGCCAATGCTCCCTTGCGCAGGTTTGTTCCAGCAAGGGCGGGATCGGCAGTACCGGGAGGCTGACCTTCTTCCGCACCCTTAGCCTGACTCAAGGGACCTGAGCCAGTCTGAGTAGTCGTATCGCTGTGTGTGCCAGATGAGGACATTCGTTTCACTCGTAACGGATCCGAGGATCCATAAAGGCATAGGATATGTCAACGGCCAGGTTAAGCAGCACGAACAAGAGCGCGATCACCAGTACGGCCCCCTGGACCGTAGGGTAGTCGCGGGCCAGAATGCGCTCCACCACCAACCGGCCCATTCCCGGCCAGGAAAAGATGGTCTCGGTCAGGATAGCACCGGCAAGAAGCCCGCCGAACTGCAGCCCCAGGACGGTGACGATGGGCAGCAAGGCGTTCTTCATCGCATGCACCATCAGCACGATTCGCTCGTGCTGCCCTTTGGCCCGGGCGGTGCGGATATAGTCCATACCCAGCACTTCCAACAGGCTGGAGCGTGTGATGCGCGCGATGATGGACATCGGGATAGTGCCCAGCGCAATCGAAGGCAGGATGAGGTGCTTGATCGAATCGACGAGTGCCTCGGGATTGACCGTCACGATGCTATCCAGAACGTAAAAACCCGAGAGAAAGTTGAGCACCGACATCATCACTGAACCGAGCGCGCCAGTCAGTTGCAGGTTGAACGCCTGCGGGATCGTCTGCAATTCGACGCCCACCGTCAACCGTGCAGACGGCGGCAGCCAGTGCAACTTGAAGCCAAACACGTAACTCAGCAGCAGTCCCAGCCAGAAGACAGGAACCGACACGCCAATCAATGCCCCGATCATCGTCGCCAGATCAAAGACCGAGTTGTGTTTGTAGGCCGAGACAATCCCCGCTGATACGCCTACCACTGTGGCCACCAGCATCGCGCCGATGCTCAGCTCGATGGTTGCTGGCAGGCGCTGGGCGATTTCAACCGTGACCCATTCCTGGCGAGCAATAGAGCGTCCCAGATCACCGTGCAGCAGCCGGCTCAGGTAACGCACGTACTGCACCGGAATAGGGTCGTTGAGACCCATCGATTCTCGAAACCGGGCAATCGATTCGGCAGTGGCATGCTCGCCCAGCATGATCCGAGCGGGGTCTCCCGGGATCAGGCGCAACATGCCAAAAGTAACCAGGGAAATCCCCAGCAGCACGGGTATGAGCATGACCAAACGCTGCAGGATATAGCGCGTCAAGAGACCGCCCTCCAAGAGCCGTCCTGCAGGGGAAGGTCATCCCCTGCAGGACGGAATCCTCAACACAAACGGATCGGGCTATTCGCCCTTGAAACCTCCCAAGAAGTAACTCCAGTAGAAAAAGTCTCCCGTATGGCCATGGTGCGTGGGGTTCGACTTGTCCCACCAGCGGTCGATGTTAAAGATCGCTGCATCGGCGTTAAAGTCAGTGCCATCGTGGAACTTGACGCCCTTGCGCAGGAAGAAGGTCCACTCGGTAAGATTCTTGTTGACCTCCCAGCGCTCGGCCAGGGCCGGTACAACCTCGGCAGTGCCCGGTTTAAAGTTGACCAGTGGCTCCATGATTTGCAGGGCCACCATCAGACTCTCACCGTCTGTTTCATCGGCTACGTCAAAGCCGACCGTGTCGCCACTGCGGGCAAATACCACAGTACTGGCTCCATCGACGCTCACCGGCCACAGGAACTCGGTGCTCAGCGGGCTGGGCAGGAACCCCTTGACCGTCTTTTTCATCGCTACCGCTGACGCGTTGTGTACAATCGGAACGGCCGGGACGAGGTCATGGATCAACTGGTTCGCCTCGTCATAGATCTTTTGCCGTGCGACCGGATCTGCTTCTGCCGCGCCCCGCCTGAGCGTTTCAACAATCTCCGGGAAGGTCGGTCCAAAACTGTTGTCGGCGCCGGCACCGAAAAAGACGTCCACAAAGTTGGTCGCGTCAGGGTAATCAGCCATCCAACCCAGCATGAACAGCTCGGCGTCGCCTGCAGCGACCTTATCCAGGTAGACGCCCCAGTCATAAGTCACAATCTGCGTCTCGATACCGATGGCTTTCAGATCCGCCTGGAGGACCTGACCAACCTTGTCCGGATTGGGATAGTAACCACGGGACACGGGCATCACCCACAGGTTGGTCTTGAAGCCATTGGGGAACCCGGCCTTGGCCAGCAACTCCTTGGCCTTGGTAGGGTTGTACTCCCAATCGACCAGACCCTGGCTGTAGCCAAAGATCCCCGGTGGAATGAATCCCTTCGCCGGAGATGCTGTCGGCGGATAGAGCGCGGTCACCAGGTCCTTTTTGTTGATGGCCATGGCAATGGCCTGGCGCACCTGCTGGTTGTCAAAGGGCGGCTTGGCACGATTTATGCCCAGGTAGCCGATGTTGAAAGCCGGACGCAGGGCGACGGTAAGGTTCGGGTCGGCCTGTGCTGCCGGAATATCATCCGGCGCCACATTGTCAATGATATCGACCGTCCCGGCCTGAAGCTCAAGCAAGCGAGCCGGAGCCTCCTTGATCACCCGATAGACCACGCTTTTTAGTGTGGGCTTGGTACCCCAGTAATCCGCAAACGGCACCAGCTTGATGGTTGTATCAGGAACCCACTCTTCCAGTTTGAACGGTCCTGTTCCAGAGGGGTTCTTGAAAAAGTCCCCGCCACCCTCGTACTTCTGGATCTGCGCCGGGCTCTGGATGGCAAAGGAACCAAACGCCAGCTTGTACAGGAAGGCCACGTCCGGCCGATTGAGGGTGATCTTGACCGTGTAGTCGTCAACCTTTTCCACGGTCTTGACCAGGCTCACCGGTTCAGCCGCAGAGACCTTGATCCACTTGTTTTCCAGCTCGGCAATAATGCCCTGAGCCAGGACCGTCTTGAGACCGACATTGATCGCACTGAGGATCTCGGGGGCGTTCTTCTTCACCGCGATGCCATAGTACTCGTCGGTCAGCGGCTCGCCAACGCCCTTGATCTTGTCGGGGTACTGGCCAACATAGCCGCCAACCAGCGGGTTATCGGCAATGACCGCGTCGATCTGCTGGTTGATCAGGTCCAGGAAGGCCTGATCAATCTGCTCGTAACCGCGCAGCGCCACGCCAGCCATCTTTTCGGTCAGGATGGCACCGGTAGTGCCGGTCTGCGCGCCGACCGTCTTGCCGACCAAATCAGCAGCACCCTTGATGGTCGTATTGCCGACGTGGACGGCAATAAGTTGACCCGCGTTGTAATAGGGGTCGGAGAAATCGAACTGCTTGACGCGCTCTTCGGTGATGGTCATCGCCGAGATAGCTGCGTCATACTGCCCGGTGGCCATGCCAGCCAGCAGGGCATCCCAGGCCACGTTGACAAAATTCACCTCGAACCCTGCGGCCTGAGCTATCGCCTTCATCAGGTCGATATCGAAACCGACAAAGTCCTTGGTGGACTCGTCCACAGACTCAAAGGGCGGCCAGGTCGCATCTGTAGCCACAGTGATCTTGAGTGATGGTTTGGGCGTGGCTGTGGGGGCTACGGTTGGCTTGGGTGTCGCCGTCGGTGGCACAGCGGTGGGCTTGGGCAGCGGCGTAGGTGTTGCGGTCGGTCGGCAGGCCGCCAGCACCAGACTCACAACAAACAGGATAGCGATAGCTTTCTTGAAAGTGCCTTTCACGTTCTCCTCCTAACTCTGTGTCTTGCCGGTCTCTGCTGCATCCCAAGGGGAACCCAACCCTGTCCTAACGTTTGCAGCAGCGCTCCGCTTCGCCAACACCAAGTCGGCCCAGGTTGATTCAGGCGACACCACCTCCTTTGCTCAAATGCTCACTACAGCCACAGCCTTCTGGTTCACAAATAGCAAAAAAACGCTGCCCCCTTCCGGGAGAGGCCGACTCACCACAGAGCCGACCTTGGCGCAATGAATGTCCACGTGGACCGCCGAGCCAGGACCGCACCTTCCTCAAGAATCGCCCGTCAATGGTGGAAGGCATTCCCGAGATACACGTCAGGTGGCGGCAGGCTCTCTCCGAAGAGACAGCGTTGTTTCAGTTTGGGTATTGTAACACAAATGGAATTACTGTCAAACACAACAGCAAAGGGCCGCCAGACTGAATCTGGCGGCCCTTTGAGCTACTTCCTGTTACTTGCTGATGCCGTTGTAGGTGACAAAGCTGTCGCCATAGTTCGTGGGCCAGCGCGGGTCAACATCGTTGCGATGCGACATGTTGGCAATGCCCACAAAGTTGCCGTCGCAGGTCACGACTGCAGCACCGTTAAAGTCGGTGGTAATGCCCGGGACGTTCGGGACGAACTGGCTCCAGCTCTGACCTGCGCCGATGCTGCCGCTCGCTACGGTAACGTCAGCGCGGCCAGCCATCGAGTAGGTCACCGTGCAGGAGTGAGGCGCCGCGGTAACGTTCATGATCTGGATGCCGCTGCAGTAGCCATAGTACTTGTTGGTGATCTGCGGGAACAGCACTGTTGAGGTGGCTGAGCCATCGAGGAAGCCGTTGTAGGTAACACCACGGCCCATGCTGCGGTTGTCCTCGTTCACCGTGGCCACAATCGGCTGCCCG